>CAVFDO010000031.1:0-19835 GCA_963621095.1 bacterium | reverse complement strand
GTCCGTGTTGGAAGGAACTATGATGACAACTGAACATTATGGTAAACCGGATAACAGAAACCCCAACTGACTTGCATCAGCAGGTCAGTTGGGGTGATTCATAACACAGTATTAGCTTCTGGATTATTTACGAATACAACATTTGTAATTGTACTAAAAACAATGTGGGTGGAATTTATTATCATTGGATTATGTGCATATTTCATTTCTAGTCCAATTGCCAAAAAATTAGCTTTCCGTATTGTAAAACCAGAAGATCGTTCTATCGCTATTATCTGTCTTTGCGATTCAAGTATTTACAGTTGTTTGTCAAGTTCCACTAGCTAGTATCTTAGGTGTTTATCAGAAGTGAATTGTTTTTTGCCTCTGAAAGAAATATCATATAGCAGAGGTGAAGTATATGATTGTACCAGTTGAAAAAAATCTACCGAAAGAACAAATTGATGAAATAGCACAAGATATCGCAGATGCCTTTTATGATTATGAATATAGTGAAGGTGAAAAAGGAATGAAGGGTTTTATTACTTCAAGAGAATCTATGTATATCTTTATGAGAGCTGTATTTGAAGCAGCTGTTAGAAGTGGATGTGCTTGGAAATGTGAAAATGGTGAAGGCTATTTAATCATGACAGATTCTGAAGGAAATCGAATTACTTTGATTAATGTCATTAAAGAAATGCTTGCGGAAACGGAAGCTTTAGGTGGATTTCAAAGAGCACTAGAATATTCAAAAGTTTCTTCACAAGATGGTGGATCAATTTCGCAAGAAATCTTAAAAAGAAATGCTAGATATGTTTCTGTAGATATTTTAGTCGTTTTAAAAGAGTATCAACACCAAGGACATATGCGTGAACTTATGGAATTTGTTTATCAAAGAGCACAAGAATTTGGAATCATGGTTGCTTTGGAAACGGATGATATTATCAAAGCAAAGAAGTATGAACATTTAGGTATGATCCTATATCGAACAAGGAATTGTGGTCCTGGGTATCATGTTTATGATATGGTTCGATAATGTGGCGGAATATTAGATAATATGAGTATTAATTATAGAAAAGTAAACACTTGTGAATTATAAAAAAACAATCACAAGAAAACTCTTTATTTTCTAAAAGAAAGTACTAAAATAGGTAAGGCATGAAAAATGCTAAAGAGGTATTTATATGGAAATGGATGCTATCTTACAGTTGATTGAAACAGACGAAAAAACACGTGAAGAAATTCAAGTGTTATATGCCAAAAGAAAACAAATCAAGCAATCTGTAGAAGAAGAAAAAAAGAAGATTTCTGATGAAATGTGGGCAGAAGTTCATTCTAAAGTTGATGAAACAAAGAAAGAATTAGATGCCAAAATCGAAATCGATCAAAAAGAAAATCAAAGCGTTTATGAAAAGAACGTACAACGATTAACAGAAATGTTCAATGCAAACAAAGATGCATGGAAAAAGGAATTGGTTGATCGTGTCATCAAGGTAGATGCGTGAGGTAAAATATGAGCTCGGATTTAGCGTTAACTACTAAAGCAAGAGCGATGTTCGGTAAACGTTTATCAGCAAACGAATATGAAACTTTACTTCAGAAAAAATCAGTATCTGAAGTTGCAACATATTTAAAAAATGAAACATATTATTCCTCTTCTTTATCTGGAATTAATGAAAAAGCGATTCATCGTGAACAATTAGAAGCTTTATTAAGAATGGATATTTTCTATCGCTTAGAAAAGTTAGAAAGATATGGTGGAGAAGAAGATAAAGGATGTATTTATGCATTTGTAATGCGTTCTGAAATACGATTGTTATTAACAAGTGTTCGATACATTGTTTCTCAAGATGAAGAAATTCGTGCAGGATTGATTTCTGCCTTACCAATCTTTGCGGAAAAATATTTTTCATTCAATATTAAAGAGTTACCGAATGTTGTGACATTTGCGGAATTATTAAATGTTATCAAGGGTACATCGTATGAAAAGATCATTTATAAATATCAATCAATGAATTTAGAAGAAATTGATTATATTGCCTTAGAACATGATCTAGAAGTTGATTTATATGAAAATATGATGAAACTGAAAGAGAAATATAAAGGAAAAGAAACAAGTGAAATTGTGGATCAAATTATTTTCTCTAAAGCAGAAATGATTAATTTATCCGCAATCTATCGTTTGAAGAAATATTTTCATGAATCAAATGATGCAATCAATAAATTCATGCTTCCATATCAATGTTTCTTTAGTAGAAAAGAATTGGAAGATATGATTGATCATTGTGATGCAAATGAAGTATTAGAACGTGTTGCGAAGAAATATCATAGATATACGCGTGATTTAAGATTTACAAGTATTGAACAATACATGCAAATGATTCAATTTAATATGAATCATCATGTCATTGAATATTATCAAGATGCATCTGTTGTACTATTGAGTTATTTATTGTTAGGACAAACAGAGATTCAGAATTTAATCAATATTATTGAAGGAATTCGATATCAAATTGCACCTGATCGCATACGTGCGTTATTAGTATATTAGAAAAGGGGTGGATGAATGGCAATTGTAAAAATGAAATATGTCAGTGTAGCTACAAGTGAAGAAAACATTGAGACGATGGTCTTGGATGGAATTCATTCTGGTTTGTTACATGCTGTACATGCTGCAGATGTCATTACTGAAGATAACCATGGTCATATGATTAACGATGAAAATCCATATAGTGGATATCTTCAAACATTGCAGAACTTTGCACACAATGTCAATTACACGTTGCAAGCAAATGAAGAACCAAAGAAACATTATACAAATGAAGAAATTGATTCTTTTATTGAAACATTAAATAAAACATTTGGATTAGAAACAGACGCAAATACTGTTCTATTAACTCCAGATGATGAAAAGGCATTAAGTGCATTAGGTGAATGTGGATTTGAAAGAATGCATGCTTGTCAATACTTGAACTTTGGATTTGGTAGATTACCAAGAGAATCTTTCAAGAAGTTAAGCATGTATCAAGATGAGATCTTTGTTCATCATCATGTTCATGAAAATGAACAGTACATTTGGATGTTATATGTTACAAGTGATTCTTATGTAGATAAAGTTCGTAAGATCTTTAAAGATCTATATTTTGAACCAATTGATATTCCAATGATTGATGTAAAGAAACAATTGGAAAATTATAAAGAACAAATTGATGATATTTATACATTCTGTTATGAAGAAAATAGAATTCATGAATTATATCCTTATGTAGCAGAAATTGATAAAAAATATCAATTGAATGGATTTGTGAAAGCTGATGAAGTAGAAAATTATAAGAAGATTTTTGAAAATATTTCTGTTGAATTCACAGTGAAAGATCCAGAAGAAGTACCTGAATTAGAATGTCCTACATTATTAAAGAACAATTGGTTTACAAGACCATTTGAATTATTCTTAGGAATGTATGGTGTTCCAAAATATACAGACTTTGATCCAACAGGATTTATGGCAGTAACGTATTGTTTGTTGTTTGGAATCATGTTTGGTGATCTAGGACAAGGATTGGTACTCTTTATTATCGGATTAGTATTTGCGAAGAAGGGCCAATTATTTGGAATCATTAATCGATGTGGTATTACATCTATGATATTTGGTTTCTTATTTGGATCTGTATTTGGATATGAAGATGCTTTGAATCCAATTCATCAATCACTATTTGGTGTAAGAGAAAAGTTATTTGATGTCATGGATCAAAATAGTACGATGGTGTTATTGATTGGTGCGATTGCGATTGGTGCAGTGCTCATTCTTATTACACAATGTATGAATATTGTAAATCGATTCAAACATCAACAATTGGGTGAGGCTTTATTCTCACAAAATGGTATTGCGGGACTTGTATTCTATGGAAGTATCGTATTCGCAATCGTTGCGACAATGTTATTACAATGGAATGTGTTGAATCCTGTATATATCGTTATATTCTTTGTATTACCAGTCATCAGCTTTGTTATGAAAGAACCTCTATCAAATGCTGTTGAACATAAAACAGTAAAACCAAAAGAAGGATGGGGAGGATATATTACACAATCTATCTTTGAGTTGATTGATGTATTGCTTACATTCGTTACAAACTCTATGTCTTATTTAAGAGTTGGTGGCTTCGTATTGAGCCATGCTGGTATGATGCTTGTTGTTATGACACTTGTTGAAATGACAGGTAGTGCTGGAATTGCGGTAGTGATCTTCGGAAATGTATTCGTTATGGTACTAGAAGGTCTTATCGTTGGTATTCAGACATTACGTCTTGAATATTATGAAATGTTCTCTAGATATTATGATGCTGGAGGCATTCAGTTTAATGCTTTATCTGCAGATGCAGAGTAATCAATAGAAAGAAAATAAAAATCTAAAGGAGAAAAAGAAAATGTTAAACGCTATTGAAATGTTATTACCATTGATTGCAGTGATTCTCATTGTAGGTCCACTCGCTTTAATTTGTTCCGGAAAAATGAATGTGAAGAATGCTAGAAGCAGAATGCTTGCTCAAGTAGCTATCTTCTGTGGTGTATTTGCTGTTATGGTTATTTTCCAAGCAAATCAATTCACAGCTCTTGCTGAAGAAACAACAGCTGTTGCTGATTCTTCAAGAGGTCTAGGTTTTATCGCTGCTGCTATTGCCGTAGGTTGTTCTTGTATCGGTGCTGGTTGGGCCGTTGCGAAAGCTGCTCCAGCTGCATTAGGTGCTGTTAGTGAAAATCCTGATAACTTTGGTCGTGCTATTATCTTCGTTGCCTTAGGTGAAGGTGTTGCCATCTACGGTTTGTTGATTTCTATCTTGATTCTAAACAATCTTTAATCTATGAGAAGCTACGTCATCAGCGACAATACCGATACAGTTATGGGCATGCGCCTAGCTGGTATCGAAGGTGAGGTCATCAAAGGACGTGACAATATTCTTCATCGTCTGGATGAATTGATCCATACAGAAGATATTGCCATTATTCTGATGACAACAAAAACGATTGAAGAAGTAAGTGATATTGTATCTCAATATAAAATGTCTTTAGCCAAACCATTAATTGTAGAAATTCCAGATCGTCATGGTTCTGGTAATATTGGTGAAGCTATAAACAAATATATTTCTGAAGCAATCGGTGTTAAACTGTGAGGAGAATATAGATGGAAGACTATGAAGGTAAATTACTAGAAGAGATTGCGAATGATGTTAAAAGTAATGCGAAACTTGTTGGAGATGTTGTTAATCAAGAAACAGATGCATTATTGAATGATCAAATCAGTTTCTATAAAGAAGGTCTAAAAAAAGAAACTGAAACGTATCTTGAAGGTGAACTTAAGGAAATTCGTTTATATGCAGCTACAAAATCTTCTCATGATAAATTTGATACGAAAAGAAAACTATTAGAACTTCGTGGGAATTTTGTGAATGAGTTAAAACAAGAAGTTATTGATGAATTGAAGAAATTCACTAAGACTGATGCATATAAAGATTATTTATTAAACAATTTAAAGAAGATCAACAAAAGTGAAAATGGGTACTTTGTTGTTCGTGAAAATGATATGGATCTTATGAAAGAATTGTGTCAACAATTATTTTTTGATCAAAAGATCCAACAGGGTTATTTCGCGATTGGTGGATTCCGCTATGTGGATGAAGTAAACCGTTATGAGTATAGTTGCGCATTAGATGAAAAGTTGAATGAACAATTTGCTTGGTTTAGAAATAATTCTGGATTTAAAGTAGTAGAAAGTGAGGATGAATAATGAGCGATACCGTATATTCAATTAATGGCCCGGTCATTACCGTCCGTAATACAAAGTCATTTGCGATGCGTGAAATGACTTATGTTGGTAAGAAACACTTATTAGGTGAAGTTATTAAGATTAATGATGAATGTACGACGATTCAGGTCTATGAATCCACAACAGGATTAAGACCTGGTGAAGAAGTAGTTGGTACAGGTTCATTATTGAATGCAACTTTAGGTCCTGGTCTTTTAAAGAACATTTATGATGGTATTGAAAGACCTTTACAGAAAATTGAAGAAATTGAAGGTGCTTTTATTTCTGAAGGATCTCAAGTAGATGCAATTGATAAAAGTAAGAAGTGGGATGTTACTGTTTTGATTCATGAAGGTGATGTTGTAAAAGAAGGACAAATCTTTGCGACATGCCAAGAAACAAGTGTTATTGAACATCGTTCCATGATTCCAAATGGTATCAATGGTGTTGCGAAGAATGTAAAAGGAAATGGTCAATATTCTGGTGATGATGTATTAGCAGTAATTGAAGATCCTGAAACAGGAAAACAAACAGAAATCACTTTAGTACAAAAATGGCCTGTTCGTATTCCTAGACCAATCAAAGCTAGAAAACCATTATCCATTCCATTAATTACAGGACAAAGAGTCTTAGATACAATGTTCCCTATCGCTAAGGGTGGTTCTGCAGCTTTACCTGGTGGATTTGGTGCAGGTAAAACAATGTTACAACATTCCATTGCAAAGTTCTGTGATGCGGACATCATTATCTATGTAGGTTGTGGTGAACGTGGAAATGAAATGACACAAGTATTGGAAGAATTCTCTGAATTGAAGGATCCAAAAACAGGTAATTCATTGTTAGATAGAACAGTATTGATTGCGAATACATCTAATATGCCAGTTGCGGCACGTGAAGCTTCTATTTATACAGGTGTAACAATTGCCGAATACTATCGTGATATGGGTTACCATGTAGCTTTAATGGCTGACTCAACTTCTCGTTGGGCAGAAGCTTTAAGAGAGTTATCTGGTCGTTTGGAAGAAATGCCAGCTGAAGAAGGATTCCCAGCTTATTTGCCTAGTAGAATTGCACAGTTCTATGAACGTGCAGGTTATGTTGATACATTAAGTGATAAACAAGGTTCTGTAACATTAATTGGTGCAGTATCTCCACAAGGTGGTGACTTCTCTGAACCAGTTACACAGAATACACGTCGTTTCGTTAGATGTTTCTGGGCATTGGATAAATCATTAGCTTATGCTAGACATTATGCTGCTATCAACTGGAATCAATCTACAAGTGAATATGTAGATGATTTATCTCATTGGTATGCTGAAAATATCAATCGTTCTTTCATCACATTACGCGGTGAACTACAAGAAATTCTACATGAAGAAGATTCTTTATTAGAAGTTGTTAAATTGATTGGTTCTGATGTATTACCAGAAGATCAAAAATTATTGTTAGAAATTGCTCGTGTTGTTAGAGTTGGATACTTACAACAAAATGCATTCCATCCAGATGATATGTCTGTTCCAATGGAAAAACAATTTAAGATGATGAAAGTCATTGATTATTTGTATCGAGCATGCAAAGCTAAAGTTGAAAAACATATTCCTGTTTCATTGATTACAAAAACAGGTATCTTTGAAACAGTAATCAAAATGAAGTATGATGTGCCAAATGATAACATCGATTTGTTGGATGTATATCCTGAAAAGATCGATGAGGCATTGAATACGATTTTATAAGGAGGGCAAAGTATGAGTGTTCAATTATTAGGATTGGATGAAATCCAAGGTTCTCTTGTTGCCCTAGATCATGTTCAAAACGTTTCTAATGAAGAAATGGTTGAAATTGAATTGAGTGATGGTACTACAAGAAGTGGAAGAGTTGTTTCTATTTCTGGTGAAAAGGCAATCATTCAGGTATTTCAAGGAACAGAAGGTATTTCTTTAGCGAATACAAAAACTAAATTATTGGGTCATCCAATGGAATTGGGTCTTTCTAAAGAAATCTTAGGAAGAACATTCAATGGTACAGGTGAGGCAATTGATGGACTTGGAGAAATCTACGCAGATAAGTTTGAAGATGTTAATGGAAAACCATTGAATCCTTATTCAAGACAATATCCAAGAAACTATATTCAAACAGGTATTTCCGCAATTGATGGATTAAATACATTGATTCGTGGACAAAAACTTCCTATCTTTTCAGGAAGTGGATTACCACATGATCAATTAGCGATTCAAATTGTTAAACAAGCAAAGCTAACTGGAGAAGATGCTGAAAACTTCTGTATCGTCTTTGGCGCAATGGGTGTTAAAAACGACGTTGCGGATATGTTTAGAAGATCATTTGAAGAAACAGGTGTAATGGAAAAGGTCGTTATGTTTGTTAACCTTGCAGATGATCCTATCGTTGAAAGAATGTTAACACCTAGATGTGCATTAACTGCTGCAGAATATCTTGCATATGATTGTGGTATGAATGTACTAGTAATCTTGACAGATATGACTTCTTATTGTGAAGCTGTACGTGAATTCTCATCTAGTAAGGGTGAAATTCCTTCACGTAAAGGTTATCCAGGATATTTATATTCTGATTTAGCTTGCTTATATGAACGTGCAGGTATCATTAAGGGTGGAAAGGGTTCTGTTACACAGATTCCTATCTTAACAATGCCAAATGATGATATTACACATCCTGTACCAGACTTAACTGGATATATTACAGAAGGACAAATCGTATTGGACCGTGATTTATTCTTGAATAACATTACTCCTCCAATTGGTGTTTTATCTTCCTTATCTCGTTTGATGAAGGATGGTATTGGTGAAGGTTATACTAGAAAAGATCATCAAGATATCTCAAACCAATTATTTGCATCTTACGCAAAAGTACAGGATGCGAGAAGCTTAGCTTCTGTTATTGGTGAAGATGAATTATCTGATATTGATAAAAAACATATGGAATTTGGACGTTTGTTTGAATCTGTATTTATTGGTCAAAGTTTCAATGTGAACCGTTCTATGGAAGAAACATTGAATCTTGGTTGGGCTTTGTTATCAACACTACCAGTTGAAGCATTAGATCGTTTAGATGATGAATTAATCAAACAAAATTATGATCCTGAACATGCGATGGCTACAATCAATATGATTGCCAAAGAAAAGGGAGAGAACTAATATGGCTGTGCAGGTTGCCGCAACAAAAGGTAATCTCATCCGTATGAAAAGAGCTCTCGCTCTCGCAAATTCTGGTTATGATCTAATGGATCGAAAAAGAAATATCTTAGTAAGTGAAATGATGCAATTGGTTGATAAAGTAAAATTACTACGTCAAGAAATTACACAAGCTTACTCTACGGGTTATTATCTTTTACAACAGGCAAACATCTATTCAGGTGTTATTCAAAGAATTGCTTCTGAAATTCCAGTTGAGAATGAAATTGAATTGACATATCGCTCTGTTATGGGGGTAGAAGTACCAAATATTATCTATCATCCAAAACAACAAGTTGAATTAGCGTATGGTTTAGAAGAATCAAACTCTAAAATTGATGAAGCGTATCTTCA
Organism: bacterium; assembly: GCA_963621095.1. GTDB lineage: Bacteria > Bacillota_I > Bacilli_A > Erysipelotrichales > Erysipelotrichaceae > Bulleidia. The sequence continues at coordinate 10,496 of CAVFDO010000031.1, read as the reverse complement.
ATTTCAAAAGGTGAAAGAACTAACAATGGTTCTTGCGGAAGTAGATAACGCTGTATATCGTTTAGCCAATGCAATTAGTAAAACACAGAAACGTGCGAATGCATTAAAAAATGTGGTGATTCCTAGATATACAAGTACAATTCGTTTTATAAATGATTCTCTTGATGAAAAAGAACGTGAAGAATTCTCACGTATGAAAGTTATCAAGGCAAACAAAGAAGCACAAGCGTAAAGAGGTGAAGAACCTCTTTTCTTTGTGGTAAAATTGATGGCGGAGGATGTATGATGAAACAAGAAAGAATATTTCCAAAAATAATCGTTACAAAAAAACAAGAAAATATAATCAAACAAGGACATCCTTGGGTCTATGCAGACGAAATCATAGAATCTGATGAAATACAAGAAAATGGAACTATCGTTGATGTATTTGGAAAAAGAATGAATTATTTAGGTTCTGGTTTTTATAGTGAGAATTCAAAAATCAGAGTGCGTATATTAGGAAACAATGCAAATGAGAATTATGATGATGCTTTCTTTTGTAGAAAAGTAAAATACGCTATTGATTATCGATTTGTTGTAATGTCAGAAGATATCAACGCATGTAGATTAATTCATGGCGAATCAGATGGCCTACCTGGTTTAACTGTTGATCGTTATAACAATATTTTGGTTTGCCAAGTTGAATCCGTTGGTACTGAAAAACATAAAGATGTAATCTATCAAGCATTATTAGATTATTTAAAGGGAAAAGGACAAATAATAGATGGCATTTATGAAAGAAACGAAGGAGAGCTTCGTAAAAAAGAAGGCCTAAAACAATATAAGGGATGGTATGGAGAAAAACATCCAGAAAGTTGTATTACGAAAATCGTAGAGAATGATATTATCTATGAAGTTGATGTCGAAAATGGACAAAAAACTGGTTTCTTTTTGGATCAAAAATATAATCGTAAACAAGTCGCAAAACTTTCAAAAGGGATGCGAGTATTAGACTGTTGTACCCATACTGGTTCATTTGCGTTGAATGCCGCAAAAGGTGGTGCACAATCAGTTCTAGCGATGGATATTTCAGAATCTGCATTAGAAATGGCGAAAAATAACGCTGCAGAAAATCATTTAAATCTATCATTTCGACAAGGAGATGTATTTGAAGTGTTAGTTGATCTAAAGAAAGAACACGCAAAGTTTGATTTTATTATTTTAGATCCACCTGCATTTACAAAATCCCGTAAAACTTTTCATAATGCGAGAAAAGGATATCGAGAAATCAATGCGGACGCGATGCGTTTATTACCTAGAGGAGGTTTTCTAGCAACTGCATCTTGTTCTCATTTCATGCCAAAAGAAGAATTTGAAAAGATGTTAGTAGATGCGGCAAATGATGCAGGTGTTTCCATTCGTATTATTGAACAAAGAGGTGCTGCTTATGATCATCCTGTAAATCCTGCAATCAAAGAAACAGAATACTTGAAGTTTTTCTTATTACAAGTCATTTAAGCTAGTTTTTCTAGCTTTTTTTGTGCATGCAAAAAAGGCTAAAATATGCTAAAATATAGAAAGAAATGAGGTGAGACACATGTATAAAATCAATGATGTAGTAGTATATAAAAGAGATGTTTGTAGAGTTGTAGGAAAAGAAAAAAGTGGTTTTACAGGCGAAAAATGTTATGTATTAGTTCCTTATAGTAATACGGATGGTTCTACAAGAATGCAAGTACCTGTGTCTAATAAGGCCGGTCATTTAAGAGATTTAATTACAAAAGAAGAAATTGAAGATTTGATTCAAGAAACACCAAATATTGGAATGTTAGAAAATAAATCTGCGAATATGAAAAGCCAATACGCAAATTTATTGAAAACAGATCAAATTGCAGATTTAGTATGTATTATTAAAACTTCTTGTGAAAGAAATCGTATTCGTATGGAACAACATAAAAAAGCTGCTTCTGTAGATGATGAATATTTACGTATTGCGGAAAAATATTTATATGAAGAATTATCTGTATCTTTAGGAATGAGCTTTGAAGATGCGAAATCCTATTTCTTAGGAGAAGTAAATAAAATTAGCGTTGACTAACCAATGCGTGTCATAGTTTAATGTTATGGCACGTGAGGGAGTAGCTAGCTCCTTGAGTAACAAGTCAACATACTGGTAGATTTACCTGGCTTGTTTTAAAAAGCGAGACTCATGTATGACTTTTTAGTTATGCATGAATCTGTTAAATATGATATTAACCGGTCATTGCATGGCCGGTATTTTTTTTGGAGGTGTGAAGATGTTGGATGTTTTATTTTTTGTGAATAGTGCAGCATTAGGTGTTGGACTTGCGATGGATGCTTTTTCAGTTTCTATGGCAAATGGTTTGAATGAAGTAAGTATGAAAAAAAATAGAATGTTTTTAATTGCGGGAACATTTGCTTTTTTTCAGTTTGCGATGCCTATGATTGGTTGGATTTGCGTTCATACGATCGTTGAATATTTTAATTCTTTCCAAGCTTTTATTCCTTGGATCGCATTGATTCTTTTACTATTTATTGGTGGAAATATGTTAAAGGATGGATTTGATCAAAATGCAGAAGAGGAAGAAAAGAAAGTTGGAAAGGGTGCTTTACTTGTACAAGGAATCGCAACTTCTATTGATGCGTTATCTGTTGGATTTACGATTGCGGAATATGATCTTACAATGGCATTAGTTGCTTCTTTCATTATCGCAATTGTTACATTTGTAATTTGTTGGTGTGGTTTAGAAATTGGGAAAAAATTTGGTACAAAGTTATCTAATAAAGCATCTATATTAGGTGGTGTAATCTTGATCTTGATTGGTATTGAAATCTTTGTGAAGGGCGTATTCTAATTTTGGTATATTATTTCATTCATTGTTTTGTATAATTTTGCTGGAGGGATTCAATCTATGTATAAAATAATCGTTTGTGATTTAGATGAAACTTTGATTAGTCGTGGTCGTACAATTTCTAAAGAAAACATTGATGCTATCAAAAAGGCAACGGAATTAGGTGTGAAATTTGTACCATGTACTGGTAGAGGATATAACTCTGTTCATGATACTACAAAACAATTAGGCTTATATGATAAAGAAAACCAATATGTCATTTCTTATAATGGTGGAGCTATTACAGAAAACAAGGATGAAAAAGTACTATATTTTCAAGGAATTACTTTTGAAGAAGCAGAAGCTTTGTATAAAAAAGGATTGGAATATGAACATCTATGTTTGCATGTTTATACGCCAGATCAAGTTTGGGTAAGAAACTTTTATCCAGAAGAAGTTGAATATTTAGCGAATAGACAACCTTGTACTGAAATATTCTCAGATGATATTGATTTTTTGAAAGAAAAAGAAATCGTTAAGGCAATCTATATGAATACAGATTATGATTATTTAAAAAGAATTGAATCTGAAATAATAGATTTAACAGGTAATATGGATGTATCTTTTTCTTCTAATCGTTATATGGAATTTAATCGTAAAGGTGTTTCTAAAGGAAATGGTTTAAAACGATTATGTGAAATATTAGATGTTGATATTAAAGATACAATTGCGATTGGTGATAATTATAATGATCTTTCTATGATTAAAGAAGCAGGTATTGGTATTGGAGTAAAGAATACAGTAGAAGCAATGAAGAAAGATTGTGATTATATTACTGATAATGATTGTGATCATAACGCAATCGCAGAAGTGATTAATAAATTTATTTTGAATCAATAATACAGTACATAGATACATGCCTATTTAACAAATTTATGAAAGAAATCAATAGCTTTAATGTGAGTGAGTTGTTGGTTTCTTTTTTGTTGTAGGAATGAAGGTTCCTATTGCTATTATTGTTCATTTTTCTTTGTTTAGCCTACTTCTACAAATGTATGTTAATTAACATATTATTTTTAATAGGAGGATAGAATATGAAAGTATATGGTTATGTAAGAGTATCAAGTGTAGATCAAAATGAAGAAAGACAAATAATGGCATTAAAAGAAATGAATATTTCTATCAATCATATTTATATAGACAAACAATCAGGTAAAGATTTTAATAGACCAGAATATCTAAAATTACTGGCTAGATTAAAAGAAGGAGATTTATTATACATTCTTAGTATTGATCGATTGGGAAGAAATTATTCAGAAATACAAAATCAATGGAAGATTTTAACAAAAGAAAAAGGTATTGATATTTGTATTTTGGATATGCCAATATTAGATACTAGAAATAGAAAAGATTTATTAGGTACTTTTATTGCGGATTTAGTATTACAAATATTATCTTTTGTTTCAGAAAATGAAAGAGATAATATTAAGAGAAGACAAGCGCAAGGTATTGCTGCAGCAAAAGAAAGAGGTGTGAAATTTGGAAGACCATCTTTACCTGTACCAGATGATTTTGATGTTGTATTGCGTCAATGGAAGAATAGGGAAATAACTTTAAAAGAAGCTTCATTGTTATGTAATATGCCAAAAGGAACATTTTATGATAAAGCAAGGAAATACTTGAAAGAAAATAATATATAGTTTGGAAAGGTGTACATTTTTGAACACTCTTTTTTTTCTTTATAATTATTTTATAACTTAAAACTATAATTGCAATAACCCCATGATTAGGGAAATTTAGATTATTCACTTTAAAATATTGGCTTGTTCAAAAATGTACACTATATCAAACAATTAAAAAAAGGAGTAACAATATGGGAAATATTGCACAAGTAATCAAATATGAAGGGAATAATTCAACTTTTATTTGGAAACATCCATTAGAAGACTTTAACTCATTAACACAATTAATCGTACATGAAAGTCAAGAAGCTATTTTCTTTATGAATGGGCAAGCATTGGATTTGTTTGGACCAGGAAGATATACGCTGGAAACACAAAATATACCTAAGATAGGTAAGCTTTTAAATAGAACAACAGGTGATGAAACACCATTCCACAGTGAAGTATATTTCATTAATAAAACAGTACAAATGGCACTGAAATGGGGGACAGATTCTAAAGTAAGATATTTAGATCCAACATATGGAATCCCACTAGAATTAGGTGCTAGTGGTGAAATGAATATGCAAGTAGAAGATAGTAGAAAGCTATGTATTAAACTTGTTGGAACAATGAAAGGAATTGCTTGGGATGCTGAAGATTCTGGCTTTACTAAATCAATAATCAATTCATTTAGGCCTGTTATATCTACATCAGTGAAAACGACACTTTCTTTAACAATAAAATCATTAAATATTAATATTTTAGAAGTAGATGAGCATCTTAATGAAATAGCTAAAGAATTACATAAAAAGATATTACCTGAGTTTGAAGAATATGGAATAACGATTCCTCAATTTTATTTAACTACAGTTGTACTGCCTGAAAGTGATCCTAATTTTAAAAGAGTAAGAGAATTACATACGATTGCTTTACAAAAGCAAATGATTCATGCAGACACAGATGTACGCACTACAAAAGCAAAAGCTGATGCAGAATTAGTAGCAGCATCACGTGCTTCAGAATTAGAACGTCAACAAACAATTACTGAAGTGACAAAACGTGAGGCTGAAAGACAAGTTCTAGAAGCTAGAGCAGAGGCATTGGCAATGAAAGAAAAAGGCTTTGCTGAAGCTGAAATTATGAAAGCAAAAGGTTATAACGAGAAAGATATTATTCAGGCAGATGTTCAAAAAGCATATGCTGAAGGAATCGGGAATATGGGAAGCAATGGTGGAGGAGGAAGCTCTGCTATGAGTGATATTCTTGGATTGGGTGTTGGCTTAAAAGCAGCTGGAATGTTTAGTAATCAAATAGGAAATATGTTTGATGACTTAAGTGGTACGCAAACACAATCACAATCGGTAACTAATAATACAAATGTGACATGTCCGAAATGTGGAGCAAGTATTCCAAATGGTTCAAAATTCTGTCTTGAATGTGGTGAAAAAGTAGAAGTGATATCACAAAATAAGATTGTTTGCCCACAATGTGGAAATACCGTAACAAAAGGTAAGTTTTGCCCTGAATGTGGTTATAAATTCATAACTGTTTGTCCTAATTGTGGCAAAGAAGTTTTGCCAGGTGCTAAGTTCTGTTTGGAATGTGGAACAAAACTTCAATAAAGTGAAAATAGAGAGGGAATGATATGAAAAAGAATGTTAAAAAGTATGTGATTGCTTGGGTTATAATAGTTGTAATTTTTAATGCCGTAGCATTTGTAACACCATCTTTCTTTGAAGGATATGAAAAATTTAATTCTTCGTTTTGGATTGGTTATTCCTCAGTGATGATAGCTTTAATAGGAAATTTAGCTTGTGCTATATATGCACTAAATGCAATGACAAAAGAGAATCTATTCTTAAATATACCTTTAATTACAATTAGTTATAGGACATTAGTTTTATCTTTTATAGTTGGAATTGTTTGTATGTTGATTCCAATTATTCCTAGTTGGATCTGTGCAATCGTATGTGTATTTATATTAGGTTTTTCTGCTATTTCAGTCATTAAAGCCAACGTTGCAGCTGAAGAAGTAATTAAAGTAGATGAAAAAATAAAAGCACAAACTAATTATATGAAAATGTTAACTGTAGATGCAGAATCATTATTAAATTACGCAAAAACAGATGAAGATAAAAAGATATGCAAACAAATCTATGAAGCTATTCGCTATTCAGATCCTGTAAGTAATGAAGCTTTAAATGAAATTGAAAGTGAAATCTCTGATAAATTAACAGAATTTAAGTCACAACTCAAAAACAATGAATGTAATCAAGAACTAGCTAATGAAATTTTGAACTTGGTTAAAGAAAGAAATAGTAAATGTAAGGTGCTAAAGTGATATGTGCAAAACAATGTTTTTGTTTGGCTCTGGAGCTGATACAGATGCTAATGGGAATTTGGACTCAGGTCAATCATTTGCAAGGAGTTTACTTTTAAATGGCTATGCTGCTCAAATTAAAAAAATAACAGGAATTGAAGCTGGTAGATATAAAATTCTTTATTCTACTAGTAAGAAAATCTATGTTCAATCTATAATGAGCAAGTATAACGAAGATACGGATGCGTTTGATGAAGAAACTGAAAAAATTTTCGGGGAAGAAATTCTCAATCAAATAAAAGCATATTATAAACACGATGATGAAAAAGTTGACATAAAAAATTTATGTGATAGATGGTATAAATTGTTTGTAGAAGTTAATGATTGTGAAAATGAACAAAAGAATTTTTTCCTTAAAAATGCTGTCTTTTTTGATTCCTTAGATGAAAAATTTAATTCATTAAGAAATAATAAGTTAAATTCAAATGCTAAGAGAGTTGTTGTTGCATATTGGAATGTATATTTACAAATTTTTCATGCATTATATGGAAAGAAAGATAATATTGACTATTCATATGAAAACATATTTGAAATTTTAGAAAAGAATACATATGAAACATCAATTAATCAGAATTGTTATTATAAGAAGTTAAAAGGATCCAAGTTGATAAATGATAATGATTATTTTGTTTCGACTACAAACTATACTTCTATTTTAAGCGAATTTTTTTATGAAGAGGATATTTCTTGGTTACATGGGAGATTGAATTGGTTTGAAGATTTAGAAAATCTTCAAGTGTATGACTGTAATAAAGACAACGAAAGAAAACAAATACTTAAAAATAGAGAAGCAGGACATACAGTTCTTCCATTCATTTTAATTCCGAGTGGTGTTAAACCATTAATATGCAAAAAACAAATCAAACAGTTTTCCCATTTTATAGATAATTTAGAATCTTGTAATAGATTGGTTGTTGTTGGGTATCGATTTAATAGCGAAGATAATCATATCAATTCAATAATTGGAGAATGGCTCTCAAAAGAGGATAAGCAATTATTATGTTTTTCATATAATAATACTATTGATATTAAACAATTAAGTTGGCTGCCTAAACCAATTGATAAACCAATCGAATTCAAAGAAGATGGAACCGAACTATTAGGCGATAATGAAATTTTGTTTGTTAATGTGAATGAAAATAATGCAATGAAAGCATTTGAACAATTAATAAAAGAATTGGAGAATAAAGAATGACAATATTTAAGTGTAAGATGTGTGGTGGCACAATAGAATTTAAAAAAGGTGATACGGTAGGTACATGTGATTATTGTGGAACAATTCAGACATTACCTAAATTAGACGATGAACAAAGAGCTAATCTTTATGATAGAGCGAATCACTTTAGAAGAAATAATGATTTTGATAAAGCAGCTGGAATTTATGAAAAAATTTTAAGTGAAGATAAAACAGATGCAGAAGCATATTGGTCTTTAGTACTATGTAGATATGGTATTGAATATGTTGAAGATCCAAGTAGTCATAAAAGAGTACCTACAATAAATAGAACACAATATACATCTATCTATGCAGATGAAGATTATAAATCAGCATTACAATATTCTGATACATATCAGAAAACTATCTATGAAAATGAAGCGAAAGCAATAGATGAGATACAGAAAGGAATATTAGCTATATCACAAAAAGAAGAACCATTTGATGTTTTTATTTGTTATAAAGAAACTGATAATAATGGAAGAAGAACAATGGATTCAGTAATAGCTAATGATTTATATCATCAACTAACACAAGAAGGTTATAAAGTATTCTTTTCAAGAATTACTCTAGAAGATAAATTGGGTACAGCATATGAACCATATATTTTTGCTGCATTAAATTCAGCAACGGTAATGGTTGTTTTAGGAACGAAACCTGAATATTTTAATGCAGTATGGGTAAAGAATGAATGGAGTAGATATTTAACACTTGTACAACAATCAAATGGAAAGAAAGTATTAATTCCTGCATATAAAGATATGGATCCATATGATCTTCCAGAAGAATTTTCTCACTTACAAGCACAAGATATGTCTAAGCTTGGCTTTATGCAAGATTTGATTAGAGGAATCAAGAAAATAAAACAACAAAATGAAAAATCTACTAAAGTAGAAACTGTTACAAAAAATGTTGATACAACAAACAGTGGTATTACGCCATTACTAAAAAGAGTATCTATTTTCTTGCAGGATAAAGAATGGGATTCTGCTAATGAATATTGTGAAAGAATATTAGATATGGATCCGGAAAATGGAGAAGCATATTTTTATAAGCTGATGGCTGATATAAAAGTGTCAGATGAAGAAGCATTAAAAACATATTGTAGTGAAACAAAAAACCTACTATCAAAAAACAAAAATTATAATAAAGTTCTTAAGTTTGCAGATGAATCATTAGTAAAAAAAATTAATGATTATAATAAAGTTATTGAAGAACACATAGCGTTTGAAGATGCAAAACAAAAAATGGGTTCAGCAAAAACTCCTCAAGAGTATAGAAATGTGGCAGAGATATTCTCTAAGATGAATCAAAAAAATTTGGCAGATAAATGTCTAGCAGAAGCGGATAGGATAGCAGCAGAACAGTTGAAATTAAAAGAATTAGCGAATCAAGTTGAATTAACTTTAATGAACATAGATAAAATTAAAGAGCTAGAAAAAAATAAAAAACAATATAAAGAATTATTGGATTTTAAGAAAACATTCTCACAAACATTATCAGAATATGAAGAACTCCAAATAACTAAAGGAAATTTAGAAGTTTCAATTCATAATTTGGAAGAAAAGAAAAAGCAACTAGGAATATTTGCGTTTAGTGAAAAGAAATCTATAGAAGAACAAATATCTGAAAAGCAGGATGGACTAACTTCTATAATATCTGATATAGAAAGTAAAACAACTGCATTAAATGGATATTCTTCTGAAGAACAGTTGAATAGTACAATCGAAAGTTTGGAATATAATATTTTTACCTTAGAAAAGAATGTTGAAGGTGTTGAGTATTTAGACGTTGAACAAGCAAAAAAAATTTTACGAGAAAATGAAAAAGTTCAATCTATAGTTTTTAAGTCTAATGGTAGCCTAGAAAGATATGCAATTAAAGAAGTAAAAACATTTTTCTTTGGATGTTATGAGGAAAAAATTGAATGGAGGGTACTAAAGGTTGAAGATAATAGAGCATTACTTGTTAGTAAATATACACTATGCTCAAAAAAATATAATGATTCAAAAGAGAATGTAACATGGGATGCTTGTACTTTACGATCATGGCTAAACAATGAATTTTATAAATCTGCATTTGATACTGACGAGAAAAAAGAAATTTTACTTAGCGAAGTAAAAACAGAATCTAAAGTTGTAAAAGATAAAATATTCTTATTGAGTGTTGAAGAGGTAAGGAAATACTTTAAGGATAATAAAGACAGAAGAACTGGACAATATTATTGGTTAAGAGATAAAGGTTGGGACTCTTGTTTTGCCGCCTACGTCCACACGTATGGCCGCATCATCGAGGGCGGCCTCTTTGTCGATAGCACTTTCGGTGTTCGTCCAGCTTTGTGGATAAATCTTGACGCAGTAAATTTAGTTGGGGTTGAGAAGGATTTGGCAACAAAATAACTTGTG
>CAVFDO010000030.1:0-20025 GCA_963621095.1 bacterium | reverse complement strand
AGACGTGCAATTGGTACACGATATGGAGAACAAGATACATAATCTAATCCAACAGTATTGAAGAATTCAATAGAAGCAGGATCTCCGCCATGTTCTCCACATACACCTAAATGAATATCTTTTCTAGTTGCACGACCGGATTCACTAGCCATCTTAACAAGTTGACCAACACCCTTTGTATCAACGTGAGCAAATGGATCAGATTCATAAATGTGCTTGTCATAGTAATCAGGTAAGAACTTACCAGCATCATCTCTTGAGAAACCAAATGTCATCTGTGTTAGATCATTTGTTCCAAATGAGAAGAATTCAGCAGTTTTAGCAATTTCTCCTGCAAGTAAAGCAGCACGAGGAATTTCAATCATAGTACCAACTTTATATTCCATCTTGCTATTATCTTCAGAAATAATCTTATCTGCTTCTGCCTTAACAACATTAGCAACATATTCTAATTCTTTTGGTTCACCAACAAGTGGAATCATGATTTCAGGTACAAAGTGCCATCTTGGATGAGCTTTATTAACTTTCAATGCAGCATTGATAATAGCACGTGCTTGCATTGCACCAATTTCAGGATATGTAACATCTAATCTGCATCCTCTATGACCCATCATTGGGTTGAATTCTTTTAATGCTTCTGCAGCATTTTCAATGTCTTTAACAGTAATACCTAATGCTTTAGCAACATCCTTTGATTCTTTTTCACCATGTGGTAAGAATTCATGTAGAGGTGGATCCAATAAACGAACAGTGACGTTTCTTCCGCCCATTGCTTCAAAGATACCTTCGAAGTCTTCAGTTTGATATGGTTCCATTGTAGCTAGTGCTTTTGCACGTTGCTCTGGAGTTTGTGATACACAAAGCATTCTAATTGCTTTAATACGATCAGCAGAATTAAAGAACATATGTTCTGTACGTACAAGACCTACACCTTCTGCACCAAATTCTACTGCCTTAGCAGCATCTTCTGGTGTATCAGCATTTGTTCTGATTTGTAGTCTTCTTCTTTCATCAGCCCACTTCATGAACTTTGCAAAGTTACCAGAAATCTTTGCAGGAACAGTCTTAACTTCTCCTTTATAAACCATACCAGTGTTTCCATCAACAGAAATCACATCTTTTTCTGTATATGTAACTCCATTTACAGTAAAGCATTTCTTTGCTTCATCAACTTTTAAATCACCGCATCCAGATACACAGCATGCACCCATACCACGTGCAACAACTGCAGCATGGGATGTCATACCACCACGAGCTGTAACGATTGCTTGAGCAGCTGCCATACCCTTGATATCTTCAGGAGATGTTTCTAAACGAACAAGAACAACTTTCTTTCCAGCTTCAGCAGCTTTTTCAGCATCTTCAGCTGTAAATACAACAGTACCAGCACCAGCACCTGGAGCAGCAGCTAATCCTTTCGCAATTACATCGCCGCTCTTAGCTTTTAAATCAGCACTATCAAATGTTGGATGTAATAAATCATCTAATTGTTTTGGCTCAACCATTAACAATGCTTGATCTACTGTAACAAGTCCTTCTTTGACCATATCTACTGCAACTTTCAAAGCAGCATTGGCAGTTCTTTTACCATTACGTGTTTGCAACATGAATAATTTACCATGTTCAATTGTAAATTCCATGTCTTGCATATCATGATAATGTTGTTCAAGAATATTTGCTACACGAGCAAATTCTTTATATGCTTCTGGCATTGTTTTCTTTAAATCAGCGATTGGAGATGGTGTACGAATACCAGCAACTACATCTTCACCTTGTGCATTCATTAAGAATTCACCAAACAACTTATTTTCACCTGTAGCAGGATTACGAGTAAATGCAACACCAGTACCACAGTCATTACCCATGTTACCAAATACCATTTCCATAACGTTGACTGCAGTACCCCAAGAATCAGGAATGTCGTTTACTCTTCTATAATAGATTGCTCTTTCATTATTCCAAGAGCGGAAAACAGCCATAATAGATCTTTCTAATTGCACAATTGGATCTTGTGGGAAGTCTTCTTTGAGATTCTTCTTATAGAAAGCTTTGAACTTCTTTGTGAGTTCTTCCATGTCATCAGCATCAAGATCAATATCTAACTTAACGCCTTTCTTTTCTTTCATTTCATCAATGATTTCTTCAAATTTGCTCTTATTTAATCCCATTACTACATCAGAGAACATTTGAATAAATCTTCTATAAGAATCATAAGCGAAACGCTTATTTCCACTTTGTTCTTCAATTACTTTAACAACATCATCATTGATACCAAGATTTAAGATTGTATCCATCATACCTGGCATAGAAGCTCTAGCACCAGATCTAACTGAAACAAGTAATGGATTCTTGTTATCTGCAAATTTTTTCTTTGTTTCTTTTTGTAGCCATGTTACTGCTTTATCAATCTGAGCTTGTACATCCTCAGATATTTTTTCACCATCTGTGTAATATTTGATACACGCTTCTGTGGTAATCGTAAATCCTTCAGGAACTGGAAGATCTAAAGATCTCATTTCAGCAAGGTTTGCACCTTTTCCTCCTAAAAGCTCACGCATGTTTGCATTACCTTCAGCAAACTTATAAACATACTTCTTTGTAGCCATTATAGCCTCCTTTGAATTTCTCTTTAATTATTATATTGCAAGCGCTACCAAAAAACTAGAGAATCATGTGAAAAAACACATAATTTTATTGAAAGTTAAAAAAAGAGCTGAAAATGAACTTTCAACTCTTACAAAATATACACAAAACAGAATACAGTTACACCTGAGTGTGCTTATCAATAAATTCAAATAAAGTATCAAAATAATGTTTATCAGTATATGTATTGTTGTAACTTTTTCCTTCTACAACATACAATTCTTTTTCGCTACCACATGCATAATAATTATCAAACACCATACTTGTAGGAATCATTTCATCATCACTGCCATGAATAAATAACATTGGCACTTCACATTCTCTTAATTGTCTTTTCAATGAAATATCATTCATTGAGAAATGTAGAAATTGTTGTACTAACAAATTCACTGCTGGTAAGAAAGGATTCGCATCAATATGAGCGATATTCTTTGTAACATGGTTGATGATTTCTTTTAGATTAGAATAAGAACCATCTTCAATTGCACACTTCACTTGTGTAGGTAAATAATCACCAACCGCATTTATAACTGTAGTTCCACCTGTATTCAGTCCAAATAACACAATTTTACAATCTTTATTATTTGAAATAAGACGATTGATCCACATCATCAAATCATAATGTTCATTCCAACCAAGTCCTGTATATTTTCCTTCTGAAGCACCACATCCTCTTTGATCAATTGCTAAGATGTTATATCCTCTGTGATCTGCTTCATACATATAAGGAATCATATTTTTACTATAGGATGATGTACCATGCACTAGAATCATCCATAAGTTACTATCTTCATGGTTCATGATAGATAATGCATGTAACTTTAATCCATCATATGAATCTAAAAACAAATCAGATTTGACGCTATGTTGAAACCAAGCTTCTACTTCCGTATCTGTATGAACTAGATTCTTTGTTTTATGAATCATAGAATTCTTTAAATCAAATGCATGACGAAATATCAAATAAGAGAATCCACCATATGCTGTTGCAACTGTTGCGGATACACCACCAATCACTTTTAATAACGTATGTTTATTTTTCTTTTCAGCCATAAATGCCTCCTACAATGAAAATAATCTCTACTAGTATTCTCTAGTAGAGATTATAACATTCCTATTCGTGATTGAGTACTGCTAGTCGATCTACAATTGCTTGATATTGTTTTTCATATGCCGCAAGTTTATCCTTTTCAGCTTGTACTTTAGCTTCAGGAGCTTTCGCAATAAAGGATTCATTGCTTAACATTTTATGAGAACGATCTAATTCCTTTTCGAGTCTTTCTTTTTCTAAAGCTAACTTTTTCTTTTCTTCTTCAGGATCAGAAAGTTCATTACTTGGAATGTATAATGTTCCTTCATAAATTGTTTCAACGGTTAAATCGCCATCTAATGTATCGCACCATTCAGCTTTACACATCTTCTGCATGATTGCGGATAAACCACTATCTACAGTTAATGTATTACCATCAAGATCTTTTAATAGTACATGAATTGGTGCAGAAGGTTTTAAATCATTTGTATTTTTTACTTCACGAATCTTAGAGATTGCAGAAATCAAACGATCCATATCTTTTAAATTTGAAGAATCAATACCATCCACCTTATTAGGCCATGTCTCTAAACAAATAGAATCTTTTTGATGTGGTAAAGTTTGATAAATTTCATCACAAACAAATGGCATGAATGGAGATAACAAACGAACAATTGCGTTCAATACAACATATAAAGTAGATTGAGCACCCTTCTTTGCTTTTTCATCATCACCATTGAGTGCTGATTTACTCATTTCAACATACCAACTACAGAAATCATTCCAAACAAAGGAATATAATTCATTTCCAACTAAGGCAAATTCATATTTTTCCATATTGTTTGTAACACTATCAATAGTAGCGTTCAATTTATTCAGAATCCAAGTTTCACTTGGTGTTAGATAAGATAAATTCACATCTTCTTCTGTCATGCCTTCAGGTAAATTCATTAAAACAAATCGAGATGCATTCCAAATCTTATTGATAAAGTTCCAAGCAGCTTCTACCTTTTCAGGAATATAACGCATATCTTGACCAGGTGTAGAGTTTGTTGTTAAGAAGAAGCGTAATGCATCAACACCATATTCATCAATGACTTTCATTGGATCAATACCATTTCCTAAAGACTTACTCATCTTTCTACCTTGTGCATCACGAATCAATCCATGAATCAATACATCTTTAAATGGTCTATTATGAGTAAAATGTCTTGCATCAAATGCCATACGAGCTACCCAGAAGAAAATGATATCATAACCAGTAACCATTGTACTTGTTGGATAATATCTTTGATAATCTTCCGTCTCATTTGGCCAACCTAACGTCGAGAAAGGCCATAAAGCACTTGAGAACCATGTATCTAATACATCTTCATCTTGTTTCCAATCTTCACCAACTGGTGCTTCTTTACCTACATATGTTTCTCCAGTTTTTTCGTTATACCAAGCAGGAATTCTATGTCCCCACCATAATTGTCTAGAAATACACCAGTCTTCAATATTTTCTAACCATTGTGTAAAAGTCTTTTCAAATCTTTCTGGATAGAATGTAATCTTTTGATCTGGATCTTTTTGATGATTTAATACGTCTTCAGCTAATGGTTTCATCTTAACAAACCATTGTTGAGATAGATATGGTTCTACAACACAATGCGTTCTTTCAGAATGAGCCACATTATGTGTAATATCTTCAATATGATCCATGATTTTTTCTTCTTCAAATTTCTTAACAAGAGCTTCTCTTGCATCATATCGATCCATTCCATTATATTCACCACAGATTTCATTCATTGTTCCATCTGGGTTCATACAAATTGGTTTCTCTAAGTTATGTCGTTCAGCAATCGCATAGTCATTAGGATCATGTGCAGGTGTACATTTCATAATACCTGTACCAAAACCAATTTCAATATAATCATCGCCAATGATTGGTAATTCTTTACCATTGGCAGGATTGATACAATGTTTGCCAATTAAGTGATTTGTTTTTTCATCCTTTGGATTTACAACAACACACACATCACCAAACATTGTTTCAGGTCTTGTTGTCGCAACAATAAAATGTTCATGATCTTCTACTGTTTCATAATTCATGTAATACATCTTACCTGGATCATCTTGATAATATACTTCAATATTACTTAACGCTGTACGAGCTTCAGGATCCCAGTTGATGATTCTCCAACCTCTATAAATTAAACCTTCATTATAAAGTGTAACGAATACATGTTGAACTGCTTCATTAAAGCCTTCATCCATTGTGAATCGTTCTCTAGAATAATCTAAAGAATTCCCTAGTTTCGCCCATTGCTTGCGAATCGTTGCAGCGTATTCTTCTTTCCATTCCCAAGCTCTTTCTAAAAACTTTTCTCTTCCAATATCGTATCTAGAAATACCTTCATCTTTTAAACGTGCATCTACTTTAGCTTGTGTCGCAATACCAGCGTGATCCATTCCTGGTAAATACAACATATCAAAACCTTGCATGCGTTTATAACGCGCAATAATATCTTGTAGTGTATTATCCCAAGCATGTCCAATATGTAAAATACCTGTTACATTTGGTGGTGGAATAACAATTGTAAATGGATCCTTAGATTTGTCTCCCGCAGTAAAGTAGCCTTCTTTGACCCACTTATCATATCTACCTTCTTCAACTGCTTTGTGGTCATATTTTTGTTGTAGATTCTTTTCCATACGAAACCTCCTTCATAAAATAAAAAAACATCCTACATACATAGGACGTTAATTAACGTGGTACCACCTTTGTTTACTTCTCAAATGCGTAACGTGCATATCCGTTCTAAACTACTACGACTTCATCTAGAAATGCTCCAGAACTACTTCTTTGAATATATGTTTCTGTTTTCACCAACCACAGAACTCTCTATACAAATGGATTCAAATACTACTTTCCTTCTTTGCGATATTGATTTTAATAGAATAACATCTTCTTTTCAAGAGAAAAGTTGAATGATCCAGATACAAATGATATTAGATGACATGATTTTTTTAGTGATTAACAAATCTAAAAAATACCAAAATACATAAAATGCCAATTGAAAATACGGATGAATACTCATCACAAAAGAAACAAAATTCATACAAAAATAACCAATACCATAAATCATCAAAAATAGAAATATGCTAATAAAGAAATACGTGATCTTTTGTTGGCGATTCTGTTTTCTCTCTTTTTGACTCATGAAATATACCTACTTAAAATCTTCAATAATTTCGTCATATCAATTGGCTTTGCGACATAGTCATTCATACCAACCTCGAATGCTTTTTCTTTATCTTGAATAAAAGCATTCGCTGTCATCGCAATAATTGGAATACCAGCTTTAATTTTATCGTCAAATTGGCGAATCTGTCTTGTTGCCTCATACCCATCCATTGTAGGCATCTGAATATCCATCAATACTAGTTCATAATAACCCGAATCCACTTCTTTCAAGCGACTTACACAGCTCGCTCCATCATCTACTCTTTCAATTACAAAACCATATTCACTTAATAATTCCGTTGCTATCTCAGCATTGATTTCGTTATCTTCCGCTAATAACAATCTCTTACCGATGAATTCTTCGTAATTGTTAACAACTTCTACAGTATTAGCATCTAGTTCTTCTTTACTAGATAAAGCACAAGGAATTTTAACAGTGAACTTAGAACCTTTACCTAATTCGCTTTCTAAACTAATTTCCCCATTCATTAGATCAACTAATCTCTTAACAATTCCCATACCTAATCCTGTTCCCTCAATACCAGAAACTGTAGAAGATTTTTCTCTAGAAAAAGATTCAAAAATATGTTTTTGGTAACCCTTAGACATTCCAATACCATTATCTTGCACAACAATTACCATTTCACAAGAATTATCATCTATATTCAATTGATTAATAGACACTTGGATCTCACCACCGAATTGCGTATATTTAATTGCGTTACTAACAATATTTAAAATAATTTCCGAAACATGAACACCATCTAAATAAACATATGGATAAATAATATTTTTAGATGTAATTAACTTTTGATTTTTTTCTTGTGTAGGTGCTTCAAACATTGCAATACAAGAATCAAAACCTTCACTAATATTTGTAATCTTATTTGAAATTACAATTTCATTATTTTCAATGCGAGACAATTCCAACACGCTATCAATAATAGATAACATTTTTTCACCACATACTTTAATATTTTCAACATAATGCTTTAATATATCTTTATCATCCAAATGTTTTTCACTTAAATCAGCATAGCCAATAATTGCGTTCATTGGTGTACGAATATCATGAGAAATATTAAATAAGAATGTAGACTTAGCTTTATTTGCTGCATCTGCTTCTTTCATACTCTTTTCTAATAAATGATTTTGTTCTTTTTGTTTCTTTCTTTGTAAATTAATTGCATTATAATATAACGCAATTAAAATAACAGCTACAATAATAGTTATGATTGCAATCATTCTAGAATTTGTTTGACTTGCTTGAAAATAGGAATACATATATTCCATATCCATTTCAACACACAATGCGCCAATCACTTCATTATCTTGATTGCGTACAGGATAACAAGCAGTAAAAACATGTCCCCAACTTGTATCTACAATATCCTGAGAAATGACACTTTCTCCATTTATTGCCTTTTCAATATAGGGTATCAATTCTTCTTCTATTTTATCTCCAGGATTTCTAAAATCTGATGCATTTGTGTTCAATCCATCAATAACATAAACCAAATCCCCATCTGTATTTCTTTTTGCAGTATAAAGATATCTAGCCGATGCCATATTACGTAATTCATTCATACGATTTTGCATTGTAATATAACGATAACTAGATTTATCAGCCTCTGAATTAATAGAAAGAAAATCATCTGTCGTAAAATCTTGACACAATGTCTTATAGATGACATTCGCACTTTCTGTATTATGACTCACAATTCCTTCCAAAGCATTTATACGGAAATTCACTTGTAAAACACTCGCAAAAATAAATATCAAAAACGCAACTGTTAACAATAATAAAAACAGTCTAAATAAATCATGATTTTGATTTTGTTTTTTCTTTTTGTTTAACTCTGAATCTTTCATACACCACTCAAATTATAAATATATAGAAATTGAATATCAAAATATAAAAATAAACAACAAATCCAACAATTATTTAGAAGTCTTTTTCATTCTTGTATATTTTCTACCAAGATTATTTTCTAAAAATTTCTTCAAAAGAGCCTCATCTTCAACGCTAAAGTCTAATTCTTTACTTCTATAATCATCAGGCTTTTTTTCATTTTGAGATTCAACAGTAAAATAAACTGCAATAACATTTTTTCTTCTTTCATAATCATATGCACGCACTTCACTCCAAGGATAAAGCTTTCCACCGGAAACCAAACCTTCTTCACCAACGCCATCTCTAACAACCATGTAAATAGAAACCGCAATGATTGTAGCTGTTAATCGAAGGATATCAAACATAGACATACTTGAAGCTTGTGTAATCATACTAATAACAGATAAAACACCAATCGCCAAAAACAAAATACGCATTGTTGACCATTGTTGATCTGAAATAATAACTTTACCATTCAGTTTTCTCCAACGAATGAATAACGGTATAGATAAGCCAACAAAAACGACACTAATCACAATATTAATAATATCAGTTGTAGATAAATTCATAATAATCCCCTTTAAATCTTTTAAAACATTATAACATAACCAAGAAACAAAATATTCATGATTCTTTCTAAAATATTCTTAGAGAACAAATTGATTCACAAGAATAAAATAATACATAGATTTAGGAGGCTTATTATGAAAAGTATAGAAATGATACAATCATTGATTCAATATGGACTTGATACAAATTTGATTGAAGAAAGTGATATTTATTATATATCAAATCTTTTATTTGATGTGTTAAAAATAGAACCACCAACAAACTACGATCCACGTCATGGAAAAAAAGAATCATTAGAAACTATCTTAAAAATATTATTAGATGAAGCAGTTGAAAGACATGTGATTGAAGAAGGCATCACATCTAGAGACTTATTTGATACAAGAATCATGAATTGTTTAACACCTAGACCAAGTATCGTAAGAAAAGAATTCTCTAATCAATACCAACAATCTCCTTCTTTAGCGACAGATTATTTCTATAAATTATCTTGTGACAGTGACTATATAAGAAGATACCGTATTATAAAAGATAAGAAATGGATTACGAAGACAAAATATGGTGATTTAGACATCACAATTAATCTATCAAAACCAGAAAAGGATCCTAAAGCAATTGCAGCTAGTGCCAATAACACAGAACAAAAATACCCTCATGATTTGTTATGCCATACAAATGAAGGATATGCTGGTAGATTAGATCATCCATCTCGTTTTACACTTCGACAAATTCCTATCGAATTAGATCATGAACTATGGTATATGCAATATAGTCCATATGTATATTACAATGAACATTGTATCGTTCTAACAGATGTAAATCGACCAATGTGTATTGAAAAAGCAACGTTCCAAAGATTATTAGAATTTTTAGATATTTTCCCTCACTACACAATTGGATCTAATGCTGATTTACCAATTGTAGGTGGCTCTATCTTATCGCATGAACATTTCCAAGGTGGTAACTATACTTTCGCAATGGCAAAAGCTAACACTCGAAAAAGCCTTACATTTAAAGAATACCCTGAAATCAGAGGTGGAATCGTTGATTGGCCAATGTCTGTCATACGATTAGATGGAAAAGATAAAACACAACTCGTAGAACTTGCAAATCATATATTAGAAATATGGATTAATTATGATGATCCAACTTGTGATATTCTTTCTCACACTGGTGAAACACGTCACAATACAATAACCCCTATCGCAAGAATGAAAGATGGGCAATATGAATTAGATCTTGTTTTAAGAAACAATCGAACAACAGATGAGTATCCTTTGGGCATATTTCATCCACACAATGAATTGCATCATATCAAAAAAGAAAATATTGGTTTAATAGAAGTTATGGGACTTGCAGTATTACCAGCAAGATTACAAAAAGAAATGGAACAACTAAAACAAGCAATCTTAACAAAGAAAGATATAGCTTCCATTCCTTCTATTGCTAGCCATGCTGAATGGGCAAAAATGTTATTACAAAAATATACAATCAATCAGAATAACATTGATCAAATCATAGAAGATGAAATTGGATATGTATTTTCGAAAGTATTAGAAGATGCTGGTGTATACAAAAATACACCTGAAGGTAATCAACAGTTTGAACAATTCATTCAAACAATTTAAAAAAGCATATGTTAACAAAAAGGAACATATGCTAATACAAATCTCCAAATAATTGGAGATTTTTTCAATTTCTTATATAAAATCTAATTTTATAGCTGTGAAATTAATACCTATTTAACAGAAAACAAATATGAATCATCAGTAGCATCAACAACAATTGTCTTATTTGTAATGTTATCTGTAGATAGTATTAATTTTGCGACTTCTGTTTCAATGCTACGTTGAATATGTCTTCTCATTGGTCTAGCACCTAAATGTGTATCAACACCTAATTGAATAATTCTATCTTTAGCTTTATCCGTAACTTCTAACGTAATATCTTTTTCTTTGAGTCTATCAGCAAGTAATGCTAAGAACTTATCAGCAATCTTCTTTTGTACTTCTACATCTAATGAATTAAATACGATAATTTCATCAATACGATTGACAAATTCTGGTTTAAAGAAATTATGTACCGCATCTTCATAATTCTTCTTACGTTCTTGTTCATCTTCATCAAATGCAAATTCACTACCAAGATTACTTGTCATAATAATGATTGTGTTCTTAAAATCAACTGTAACACCTTTAGAATCTGTGATTCTTCCATCATCTAATATCTGTAATAAGATATTAAATACATCCGGATGTGCTTTTTCAACTTCATCTAAAAGTACAATAGAATATGGATGTCTGCGAACTGCTTCAGTTAATTGTCCACCTTCTTCATATCCAACATATCCTGGAGGAGCACCAATCAATCTAGAAACACTGAATTTTTCCATATATTCACTCATGTCGATTCTAACGATATTTGATTCATCATCAAATAATTGTTCCGCTAGTGCTTTGGCAACTTCTGTTTTACCAACGCCTGTAGGACCTAAGAATAAGAACGAACCAAGTGGTCTATTTTCATCTTGAATATTTGCTTTAGAACGCATGATAGCATCTGTTACTAATTCCAAAGCTTCATCTTGACCCATGACTCTTTGTTTTAAGAAATCTTTCAAGTGTAAGATTTTTTCTTTTTCAGAACTCTTTAATCTAGAAATATCAATATGCGTCCATCTAGAAACAATGTTATTGATTTCTTCTTCATCTACAACACGTTTTAACATTGTATTAGAAGAATCATCTTCATCAGCATTCATTGAATCTTTGATTTTCTTTTCTAAAGCAGGAATTGTAGAATATAACAATTGACCAGCTTTATCATAATCATTCTTTTCTCTAGCGAGATCATATTGTCTTTTTGCTTCTTCAAGTTCATTTTGATAGGAAGCAATAGACTTATCACTTTCTTTTTCAGCATTCCATTTAGAAATACCAGCTTCTAGCTTTTCATTGACATCTGCGAGTTCTTTTTCTATTTCCGCTTTTCTAGATAATGACTTTTCATCCTTTTCTTTCTTCAAAGATTTCAATTCCATATCTAGTAATTTTTGTTTACGATCTAACTCATAGAGTTCTGTAGGCATAGAATCTAATTCTACACGAATCGAAGAACACGCTTCATCCACTAAATCAATTGCCTTATCTGGTAAAAAACGATCTGTAATATAACGATCAGAAAGTTTTGCGGCAGATACCAAAGCCTCATCCTTAATCGTTACATGGTGATAATTTTCAAAACGTTCTTTTAAGCCTCTTAGAATCGCTATTGTATCATCAACTGTTGGTTCATTAACTTGAACCTTTTGGAAACGTCTTTCTAAAGCTCTATCCTTTTCAATATATTGGCGATATTCGTTATATGTCGTAGCACCAATACATCTTAATTCACCACGCGCTAGTAATGGTTTTAAAAGGTTAGCAGCATCCATACTACCTTCTGTTTTACCAGCACCAACAAGATTATGAATTTCATCAATGAATAAAATGATATCTCCATTGGCTTGTTGAACTTGTTTTAAAACACCTTTTAATCTTTCTTCAAATTCACCACGATATTTCGCACCAGCAATCAAAGAACCCATATCTAGTTCAATTAACTTTTTATTCTTTAATCCTTCTGGAACTTCATCATGATAAATACGTTGTGCTAATCCTTCACAGATTGCTGTTTTACCAACACCTGGTTCACCAATCAATACAGGATTATTTTTTGTTTTGCGAGATAAGATTTCGATAACACGTCGAATCTCTTCATCTCTACCAATTACAGGATCAATTTTATGATCCTTTACTTCTTGTACTAAATCCCTACCATATTTGCTGAGGGCATCAAGTTGGGATTCGTTTGTTTTTTCATCCATCTTCATACCTCCTCTTCTATCATTTTCAGCTTTGATCAAATCACGTAAAGTAAAATTACATTTTTGCATCAATTCATTGACAATTGGTGCATTTGTTTCAAAAATACCAATCAATAGATCTGCTGTACTCATGTACGTATCGCCTAGCTTTTTCATATAATTCATTGCTTTTTGATACGCTTGCTGAAGATAACGATCTAAAGAAAGATCATTCGCACCTTCAACAGTAGCTAAACCATTTATCGCATTTTTAACGATTGTTAAGAATTTAGATTTTGGAACATTTAATCTTTGAAATATTCCATCCAGGTTATCATCTTCTGCCATAGCACAGAGAACATGTTCTACCGTGACAAGAGCGTTATGATTTTCCTGTGCTTTTGTAATAGCGTTATTAATAATCTGTTGGAGTATTTCTGTCATAATTTCTGGATTCATATGACACCTCCTTCTTCAGTTACTTAACTGAATTGTTTTTTAAATTTTGACCAGAGCGTTTCACTCTTTTCGTTGTTTTGAATATCTTGTAATTGCTTATAAAGATCCTTTTCTTTTTTAGACATATTGTCATTGACTTTAATACGAACGGTAACAATTTCATCACCCTTCTTACCGCCTCTTAAATCAACAACACCTTTGTTCTTTAATCTTAGTTTTGTACCATCTTGTGTTCCAGCAGGAATCTTCATTGTGACATCACCTTCAATTGTTGGAACATCAACACTTGTGCCAATCGTTGCATCAACTGCACTGACCGGAATATCTAAGTAGATATCTTTTCCATCTCTAGCGAAGAACTTATGTGGTTGTACATTAACTTCAATGAAAAGATCTCCATTAGGTCCACCATTACTACCACGGTTTCCTTTACCAGCAACTCTTAATTGTTGGCCACTAGAAATACCAGCAGGAATCTTAATTTCAACAGGTGTTGTTTTACGAATATAACCTTGTCCACTACATTGATGGCATACTCGTTTTACGTGTTTGCCACTACCTCTACAATCAGGACATACATTTTGTGTACGCATTGTTCCAAACATTGTTCTTTGAACTGAATCAATGACACCTGTTCCATGACATCTTGAACAGTCTTCTACGTCACTTGGACTTTCAGCACCTGTTCCATGACAATGAGAACATTGTTCATCAAAAGTTAGATTGAGAGTTTCTGTCTTACCAAAACATGCATCCATAAAAGATACAGACATTCTTCTAAATACATCTTCACCTTTTGTAGGACCTTGTTTACGATAACTTCTTGAAGAAGAGAATCCTCCCATTCCACTACCAAAGATATCACCGAAAATATCACCTAAATCCTCAAATCCACCACTTGAGAATCCTGAAAATCCTGAGAATCCTCCAGCACCACCTGCAGCTTGTGGATCTACACCAGCAAAACCAAATTGATCATAAGCTTGTCTTTTCTTTGGATCAGAAAGTACTTCGTTTGCTTCATTGACTTCTTTGAATTTTTCTGCTGCATCAGGTTCTTTATTTAAATCTGGATGATATTTTTTCGCAAGCTTTCGATAAGCTCGCTTAATTTCATCATCAGTTGCATTTTTGGATACGCCTAGTACCTCATAATAGTCACGCTTATCTGCCATACATACCTCACTTTTCTTAGGAAACAAGAATGCGGAAATTTGATTCCGCATTCTTCATGATTAATTCTTTTCTTTGAAATCAGCATCTACAACATCATCATTAGATGAAGAAGATGTATTGTTAGCGGAAGGATCAGCTTGTGCACCTTGTTGTTGGTACATTTGTTGTGCCATTGTATTAGCAGCTTGTTCTAAAGCTTCCATCTTTGTCTTTAGAGTATCCATATCATTCTTATCGATAGCTTCTTGTAATTCATCTCTCAACTTCTTAACTTCAGCTTTTTGATCTTCAGATACATTTGCATTTTCACTCTTTAAAGTTTCATCAATTTGGTTAACAAATGCTTCAGCCTTGTTCTTTGTTTCAATGTCTTCTTTACGCTTGTCATCTTCAGCTTTATGTTCTTCAGCTTCTCTGACCATTCTATCGATTTCATCATCACTTAATCCAGAAGAGTTCTGAATTGTGATATGTTGTTCTTTATTTGTACCCTTATCTAATGCAGATACTTTAACGATACCATTTACATCGATATCAAACTTAACTTCAATTTGTGGAACACCACGTCTAGCTGGTGCAATACCATCTAATTGGAAGTTACCTAAAGTCTTGTTATCTGCAGCCATTGGTCTTTCACCTTGTAGTACATGGATATCTACTGCAGGTTGGTTATCCGCAGCTGTAGAGAATACTTGAGACTTGCTTGTTGGAATTGTTGTATTTCTTGGAATCAATACAGTCATAACTCCACCAAGTGTTTCAATACCTAAACTTAATGGTGTAACGTCAAGAAGTAATACATCTTGTTTAACATCACCAGATAATACACCACCTTGAATTGCAGCACCTAAAGCTACACATTCATCTGGGTTAACTGACTTATTAGGTTCTTTACCTAATTCATTCTTAACAGCTTCTTGTACAGCTGGAATACGTGTAGAACCACCAACAAGTAATACTTGTGATAGATCAGATGCATTCAATCCAGCATCCTTTAATGCATTTCTAACAGGAATCAATGTTCTATCAACAAGATCCTTAGTTAATGAATCAAATTGCGCTCTTGTTAATGTAGCTTCTAAGTGTAATGGACCTTCAGCACCTGCAGAAATAAATGGAAGAGAAATCTGTGTTTGAACTGTACCAGACAAATCCTTCTTAGCCTTTTCTGCAGCTTCCTTCAATCTTTGAAGAGCCATCTTATCAGCCTTAAGATCAATGTTGTGTTCTTTCTTGAAGTTATCAGCTAACCAATCAATAATCTTATTATCAAAGTCATCACCACCTAGATGTGTATCACCAGAAGTAGCTAATACTTCAAATGTTCCATCTGCGATATCAAGAATAGATACATCGAATGTACCACCACCTAAATCGTAAACGAGGATCTTGAATTCCTCATTTTGATCTTTGTCGAAACCAAATGCCAATGCAGCAGCTGTAGGTTCGTTAATAATTCTTTCAACGTTTAATCCTGCAATCTTACCAGCATCCTTTGTTGCTTGACGTTGTGCATCATTAAAGTATGCAGGAACTGTAATAATAGCCTTATCAACTTTTTCACCTAAATATGCTTCAGCATAATCCTTTAAGTAGGAAAGAATCATTGCGGAAATTTCTTGTGGTGTATATTCTTTCCCTTCTAATTCTGTTTTTTGATCTGTACCCATTAAACGTTTAATGGAATATACAGTATTTTTGTTTGTGATAAGTTGTCTTTTCGCAGCATCACCAACGATACGTTCACCATTTTTGAAT
Organism: bacterium; assembly: GCA_963621095.1. Lineage (GTDB taxonomy): Bacteria > Bacillota_I > Bacilli_A > Erysipelotrichales > Erysipelotrichaceae > Bulleidia. The sequence goes on along the minus strand of CAVFDO010000030.1, from coordinate 3,422 downwards.
GCAACAACGGAAGGTGTTGTTCTATTTCCTTCTGGGTTAGCAATAACCTTTGCTTCATTGCCTTCCATTACAGCTACGCAGCTGTTTGTTGTACCTAAGTCAATACCAATAATCTTACTCATGTTCTATACCTCCTAGTTATTCACTAACCTTTACCATAGCCGCTCTTAAGATACGGTCTTTTAATTTATATCCTTTTTGTAAAACTTCTGTAACCATTCCAGGTTCAACACCTTCTTTTGTTTCACTCATCAATGCTTGGTGCCAATTTCCATCAAATGGTTGTCCTACAGCTTCAATTTCTGTAACGCCTTCTTTTTCAAGACATGTCTTTAACTGATTGTAGATCATTTCTACACCTTTTCTATAGGCTTCATCTTGCGTAGCTTGTGCTAATGCTCTTTCACAATTGTCTAATACAGGTAATACTTCTTTTGCGAAAGATTGAATGTGATACTTTTGTTTTGTTTCGTAATCATTGATCAATCTCTTTCTTGTATTTTCTGTATCTGCATATGCCATCGCATAAGCATTTTTTAGCTTCGCAATTTCTTCATCTTTTTTCGCAAGCTCTTCTTTTAATTTTGTAACTTCATCTTCTTCCGTTGTTTCTGTTTCTTCTTTTGTTTCATCAGTAACGACAGCTTCTTCATTTGTTACTTCTTCTTTTTTGCTTTCATTTTCTTTCTTTAATTCTTCACTCACTATCATCACCTCCTACGTTGTACATCTTTTCTATCATTCTAGCAGCGTATTTCACCATACTTACTACTTTGTCATAATCCATTCTACTTGGCCCTATGACCATAAATTCACCAGTTTCTTCATCGCTTACTTTAAACTTGCTACGAACAACAGCGACATCATTAAACCAAGTTAACTCCGCACCACTTCTTGTTGAAATCGCTAAAGTGTTTTCATCTTTATTCATTTTCTTCCAAACAGTCGAATCATTGAATAAAGTCATCATCTTTTTCAATTTATTAATATCTTCAAATTCAGGTTGATACAACATTCTATCTTTCCCTGAAAAATAGACGTTATCACTCGCAAATTTGATAAATGCTTTTACAAACGCAGTAAATAACATTTCATGTCTTTTTACTACAACACTTAATTCAGGTTTGATTTCTTCCATCTTTTCAGCGAGTTGTGTTAATGGAATTCCCTTTAATTTTTCGTTCAAGATATCTGTACAAGTTTCTATATCACCAAATGGAACATCTTCATCAAAGTGAAAGTTTTTTGTTTCTGTGTGTCCAGAATTTGTAATAAATACACAAACTGCATTTCTTTCATCAATTGGAAATAACTTAATATGTTCCAATGTCTGTGTGGATGCATCTGGGCCAATAGCGCCACTTGTCATGTTTGTCATATCACTTAAAATCTGACAGCTTTGATGAATGGCCTCTTCCATATTGAGATTGCTAGTCTCAAATGCATCTTTGATTGCCACTTCCATCTTTTCATCCATTCCTGATTCATCTAGTAAATTTTCACAATAGAACTTATACCCTAATGTGGATGGAATTCTTCCAGAAGAAGTATGCGTTTTTTCTAGATAACCCATTTCTTCTAAGGCTTGCAGATCATTACGAATCGTAGCACTTGAGTATGGAAGATTGTACTTTTGTTGCAATGTTTTAGAACCAACTGGTTCTGCATTTTGAATAAAATCATCTACAACAACTTTAAAGATTTCTATCCTTCTTGGCGTCAGCACTTCACACACCTCCTTTAGCACTCTTATTTCAAGCCTGCTAGTATATTATACCCTATCATTAGCAGAGTCAAGCATTGAGTGCTAAATTCTTTCGAAAATTTTCATTAGAAAAGCATGTCTTAAACATGCTTGTAATATGTAATCTTTGTAATGCCGTAAATTGCTTCTTTTTGGTATTTCAGATGCACTAAATCTTCACATTGATAATTCTCTTCTTTCAATGATTCAATCACTACTACACCACACTGTTGAATCATATCATTATCATCCAAATACTTTAATACTTGAAGATTCTTTTGTTTTTTATATGGTGGATCTAAATAAACAAATTGAAATTGAACATTCTCATCCTTCATAAGCTTTAACATTTTCATATCACTAACTGGATATACCTTTGTTTGATTTGAAACATCCAATATCCCAATATTCTTTTTAATGATTTGGCAAGCTTCTCGATCATTATCCGAAAAATAAACAAAATCCAATCCTCTAGATAAACCTTCTAAGCCAACAGCACCACTTCCAGCATATAAATCCAATCCATAACCACCATCAAAATAACTACCTAAAGAAGAAAAGATTGCTTCTTTCACTTTATCTAATGTAGGTCTAGTAGAATTTCCTTTTTTCGTTTCTAGTTTTCTAGATGAATATGTTCCCGCAATAATCCTCATTCAATTTCCTTTCTGTTGTATTGTGATATGACAGCTTGAGCAATTCCTACCATAAACATAATTGACATTGTTGAAGATCCACCTGAAGAAATCATCAATAAAGGCACACCAGTTAAAGGAATCAATCCTGTTACACCACCAATGTTAAAAAAACAATGGACAACAAAATACATCGCAGTACCAGTCAAAATAATCTTTGCCTTTTCATTTTTAATCTTCATTGCGAAATATAACAAACGGAAAACAATCAAACTATATAACGCAATCAATATCAAAAAACCTACAAATCCCAACTCTTCTACTAATATCGCAAGAATAAAATCTGTATTTGCGGCAGGAAAATCTGTATATTTACGAACAGAATTTCCATACCCTACGCCAAGCAATCCACCATCCGCAAAAGATACTAATCCTTTTACAATTTGATAAGACGATCCATAAATATCTTGGAAAGGATTTACCGCAGATAAGAAACGATTCTTTTGATATGTTGATAAAAATGGCATACTTTCAATCAAATGTGTTCCTAAAGGAGAAAGAATAAAAACCGCTACACCTACCATGCACCAAAAAGCAACTTTTAAAAAGATTTGGAAATTTTTAGCTTGAGGATGCGTAGGAATTAATAAACAAACACAAACAATCAAAAAGATTACAGCCATAGAACCAAAGTCATGTTGAACAAACAATACAGTCACCAAATAAATTCCAATAAACAATAATGGTCGAACAAAAAGATCACGCTTTCTAGGATAAATCTTTTTTACATCTCCTAAGTAAGCCGCAACAATTAAAATACTGATGATTTTCGCAAATTCACTAGGTTGTAAGGATACTTCCATTCCAGGAATCGGAATACGAATCCATGCATGTGCACCACCAGAAGCACTAAAGGCAATGCAAGAAAACAATAATACTTCCATTCCTATAATCAAAAACGGAAAATTCTTACTTTTGAGTCTTTCTAGTCGAAACCAATTAGAAAGTTTGCACATAATAAAATATCCAACAGCCACAAATAT
>CAVFDO010000029.1:0-20574 GCA_963621095.1 bacterium | reverse complement strand
ACGTGTAATAAGCAATTAACATTTATCCAAAATCAATTACTTTTCGAGAATGCTCAACATAGAGTTAACAATCATCGAGGGGGAAACAATGATGAAAATTACAATTATAAAAGGTGTCATCGTGGCACTATCAACACTCATGCTAGTGGGATGTAGTACAGGTACTACTGATTCCACCACAAAACCAACAATGCTTTCTTCAACTTCCGAGAATGTAACACAAACAGATTACGTTAAAATCAATGGAATTTATGTAGATAATTCCTATTCCGATTCAGATAATCCAGATATGAAAATGGTTTATCTATTTTATGATGTATTTACAAACTCAGAAAACTTAAGAATATCTAGCAAAAATTCCAAAATTACAATCAATGGTATTAATTCATATTCGTCTCTCCATTATCCAGGAATCTGTAAGCTAATGGAAAGCTATTACTATTCTGATTATATAAAAGATGTTTATGTTGGAAACACATTAAAAGTTGTATCCACTTTTAATATTCCATCCTCAGAACTTGAATCCGGAAGAGATCTTGCTATTACACCATACGGAATTCCAGATGCTGATAAGTTAAAAATGACAACTGATAATATTTTTTACTGCAATTCAACAGATGAAATTGCTCAGACAATTGATCCAGACGGATATGCAAGTTATCAACAAAAATACACCGAAGCTGATGAAGCAACAACAAATAGTGTTAGAGCATGTCTCAATGGTTACTACCTTTCATTCTATGTTAATTCAACTTATTATGAGCTTGAATTCTACGACCCTAATATATTTGAACTTAGAACTTCTATTGGCACTACAACTGGCGGTACATATGTCGTTAGAAATGGGTTTATCTCTGTCACAAATGATATTGGAAATACTACAGATATTCCATGGTCATGGAAAGATGGAGAAGTAGATCTTGAAACAACAACTGCCTACGATGTTTTGGATAATTAATTTTTTAAGATGCATTTATGAAAATAATTATTAAAAAAATCGCACTTTACCTTAGTGCATTATTAATTACGATTTCTTTATCAGCTTGTGGTGAATCCATAACAGCTGAATATGACGGAACATATGAAATATATTTTTCTCAAGTCAGCTATGATAACGGTAATTCAACCTACATTGATTCTGATTCACCTGGAGAACTAACCATTAAAAATGGTAAGATTTCATTTAAAGTGAATTCTCCGAAGGACGAATTAAAATATGAATGCGAAATACATAAAGATGAGTTAGAAAAAAATGAAAATAACAATATAAAATTTTCTACCACTCAAAATGACGAAATAACGACTCATCTTAGTATAACGAAAATAAGCGACAATCTCACAGAAGTACTTCTAGGTATTGATTATGGCACTTATGTAGATAATTATTTTTTTGCAAATGATTTAGATAAATATGAAGAGTATGTTGAAGAGTATGTCGAAGAATCTGTTAAAAACCAACAAACTTACTCTGAATATTTCACAGATACGGAATTAATCGCACAGATTGAAAGTGCATTGAATGATTCCATTTTCGATAGATCATGGAATGATATGGATGAAATCCGTAATATTAAAATTCTTGATTATGAGATACTTTCATACAAAGAAGATTATGTAGGAAGCTATGATTATTATTTCAAAAATAAGTATCAAGGTACATTTTATTATAGAATCTTCGTTTTCTCTAAAACCAAAGTATACGTTGATAGATATTTAGATATTGAACCATATCAATTTAAATAACAAGGAGAATTATGTTATGTATTATGTACTTATATTAGCCATTTCTGCGGTATTAGGACTAATACCGGCAAATATTGCAAAGGAAAAATGTTATAGTTTTGGTTTATGATGGTTTTATGGATGGATGTTATTTATCGTGGTAATCATTCATGTACAATTCATTCCTGATAAGAATGCACCAAAATCTTTATCTAACAATAGCAATACATCACAAAGCATCTATACACAGCCAATAGCTTACAGTACTGCAAATGAGTTAAAAAAATACAAAGAGCTGTTAGATACTGGGACATTGACGCAAGAAGAATTTGAAGAGAAAAAGAGAGAAATACTAAACAAACAAGGAGATTAATAAAATGTCAGAATTAAATGAAAATAAGTCAACTACAACAACTATTCCTCAGCCTTCTACTCCGCTAAATACAAAGCCACAAAAAACAGGATTGAATCTTCAATTCTTTATTTCTATTGCTGGTATCATTTCAGGTTTTTTGTCCTGCTTTTTTGGCAAAATAATATTAGATATGCCAACAGGTTATGATTATTCACTAAAAGAATACGGTGGAGATGCTTATACAGGAATTCAACAAGCCGCTGCACAAACTGCAGTTAATGTTCATAAATTGAATAAAATTATAGCTTCTGGAATTGGCTACTTATTGATAGTGCTAGGAATCGTTGTAGTACTTGTATTTACAAATCAACTAATAAAGAAAAAATAAATATGAAATCTCATTCAAAAATATTGATTATTTGTGTTTCTGCTTTACTACTTTGTAGCTGTATGCATAAAAAAACGGAATTGGAAAAAGCGCAAAGAGAACTTGATGCTTCTCAAAAAGCACTAGAAGAAGCCGAAGGAGAATACAAAAAAGCTTCTAAATCATATGATGATTTAATGAAGATATTAGATTAAAAATAAAACTAGGAGTTACTTCATCGAAGTATTCACTCCTAGTTTTTTACATTTTAGGGTTATCCATATGTCCGTATCATTAGTTGCTCTGACACTCCTACAGTAAAAGAATTATATTTATCGTCTCTCTCAAGCCAATGAATGTAGATTCCTTTGTCTGATTAACTTTATTAGCTAGTGCAGGACCAAGTTATTTTCATCTCCTTGTGTCACCAATTCTTCAGATGTATGTATTACTACTTTTACATTTTTTAATAGGACTAATAGGTACGAGCTATTTGAAATATTCTACAGCACTCTTGAAGATTTCATCTTCTAGATTCTGATCAGGAATATTTACATACATATTTTCTCCACTTCTTTCAGAATGTCCCATCTTACCGAACACTCTTCCATCTGGTGAAGTGATTCCTTCAATTGCGAGATAAGAATCGTTTGGATTGTAACGTACATCACTTGTTGGTTTACCATCAAGGTCTACATATTGTGTTGCGACTTGTCCATTTTTAATGAGTTGTTTTAATACTGCATCTTCTGCGACAAATCTACCTTCTCCATGAGAAATCGCAACTGTATGGATTTCAGATGGTTTTGTATGTTTTAACCAAGGTGATTTATTTGAAGCAATTCTTGTACGCACTAACATGGATTGGTGTCTACCAATTGTATTAAATGTTAATGTTGGACAATGTTCATCTGTATCAATGATCTTTCCATATGGAACTAAGCCTAACTTAATCAAAGCTTGGAAACCATTACAGATACCACACATTAATCCTTCACGATTATCTAATAAGTCTGTCACTGCTTCTTTTACTTTTGGATTTCTAAAGAAAGCTGTAATGAATTTTGCGGAACCTTCTGGTTCATCACCACCAGAGAATCCACCAGGAATCGCAATGATATGAGATTGATGAATCTTTTCTGCGAATTCCGTTGCGCTCTTTTCAATAGCAGCACTTGTTAGATTTTTAATGACATATATTTCCGTTTCTGCACCTGCTCTTTGGAATGCATGTGCTGTATCCCATTCACAGTTTGTTCCTGGGAATACTGGAATCAATACATGTGGTTTATCTACTGTATAGCTTGCGTGTAAGACTTCTTTAGAATGGTAGTTGATTTCTTCAATTGCCTTTTCTGGATTTACATCTGTATATGGATATACTGGCTGTAGTTTATCTTCATATACTTTTTGAAGTTCATCAAATGAAAGTACACCTTCATTTGTGATGAGTTCATACTTTTCAATTGTCTTGCCTAATAGAATTGCATTTTCTAATACTACATCTGTTTCAATCATGAATGCTCCATAACACTTTTGAAACAAATCATCATTGGAAACAGAACCATCAATCGCAAAACCAATACGATTACCTAAAGCACACTTCAAGATACCTTCTGCACATCCACCATTTTCTAGTGTCCAAATAGAATATGCTTTGTTCTTTTTAATGAGTTCTTCTACTCTATCAAATGTATTTCTAACACTTTCCCAATCCGGATTACCATATGCATCATAATTTGGTTTCAATACATAAACAGAATGTCCTGCTTGTTTCCATTCTGTAGAAACAACTTTATCTGCTTTACATGTTGAAACAGAGAAGGCAACAAGTGTAGGTGGAACATCAATATCTTCAAATGTACCAGACATAGAGTCTTTACCACCAATGGCACCAATTTCTAATTCTTGTTGTGCTTTTAAAGCTCCCAGTAAAGCAGAGAATGGTTGACCCCATCTTTTTGGATTTGTGTACATATGTCCAAAGTATTCTTGGAAGGACATCCATGCATGGTGATAAGAACCACCAGCAGCTACAATCTTAGAAATAGAAGATATAACAGATTCTTGTGCACCAGTGAATGGATTATCACTCATATCATATGGATCAAATCCCCAAGACATCAAAGAAGCTGTATTTGTTTCTGCGTCTAATACAGGAATCTTTGCGCACATTGCTTGTGCTGGTGTTAATTGTGTCTTTCCACCAAATGGCATTAACACTGTTCCTGCACCAATTGTAGAGTCAAATCTTTCCACAAGACCTTTTTGAGAACATACATTTAAATCACTCGCTAAGTCTTTCATTCTATCAATCATTGGTTTTGATTCTAGAACGATTTTCTTATCTTCATGATTTTCAACTTCTACATTTGTATAACGCTTCGCACCATTTGTATTTAAGAAGTCTCTAGAGATATTAACAATATCAACTCCATCTAAATACATAATCATTCGTGCTTTAGATGTAACTTCCGCAACAACTGTAGATTCTAGGTTTTCTTCATCTGCAAGCTTTTGGAACTTTTCTGCGTCTTCTTTACGAACGACAACTGCCATTCTTTCTTGTGATTCAGAAATTGCGAGTTCTGTTCCATCTAGACCTTCATATTTCTTTGGCACTTTATTTAGATCAATGTGTAATCCATCCGCGAGTTCACCAATCGCAACAGAAACACCACCTGCGCCAAAGTCATTACATCTTTTAATGAGTTTTGTAGCTTCAGGATTACGGAATAATCTTTGAAGTTTTCTTTCTTCTGGTGCGTTACCTTTTTGTACTTCTGCACCATCTTTCGCTAATGATTCTACGTTATGAGATTTGGAAGAACCAGTAGCTCCACCACATCCATCGCGTCCTGTCTTACCACCTAATAAGATAACTACATCACCTGCTTCAGGTCTTTCACGTACAACATTTTCACTTGGAGCAGCAGCGATAACCCCACCAACTTCCATTCTCTTTGCGACATAACCTGGATGATAGATTTCTGTAACATGACCCGTAGCTAGACCAATTTGGTTTCCATAAGAAGAATAACCTGCAGCTGCAGTCGTAACGATCTTTCTTTGTGGTAATTTACCTTCTAATGTATCTTCAATTGGTGTAAGAGGATCAGCTGCACCTGTTACACGCATTGCTTGATAAACATAACTTCTACCAGATAGTGGATCACGGATAGCACCACCTAAACATGTGGCAGCACCACCAAATGGTTCAATTTCTGTAGGATGGTTGTGTGTTTCATTTTTAAACATCAATAACCAATCTTCATCTTTACCATCAACATCCACTTTGATTCTTACAGAACATGCGTTGATTTCTTCCGATTCATCTAAGTCTTTTAACTTACCATCTTTCTTTAACGCTTTGACACCAATCGTAGCCAAATCCCATAGAGAAAGTGGTTTTTCTGTTTTACCAGCGTAAACTTCTTTTCTTAGATCTAAGTAAGCATCATATGCTTTTTGAATCTGAGGATCTTTGATATCAACATCATTAATGATTGTGTTAAATGTTGTATGACGGCAATGATCTGACCAATACGTATCAATAACTTTAATTTCAGTAATACGTGGATCTCTCTTTTCTTCATTCTTAAAGTAATCTTGTAAGAATTTGATATCCGCAAGATCCATCGCAAGTCCATTTTCTTGTCTGAAGTTTTCTAGACCTGTTTCATCTAAATCAATGAATCCATTTAATACTTCAGGTAGTTCTGGTTTTTCATAGACTTGTTGAATCGTTTCAGGCTTTTCTAAATTCGCCTGGCGTGCTTCTACAGGGTTAATTAAAGCTTTCTTGATCTTTTCTTTATCATCTTCAGTTAATTGACCTTTGATGTAGTAGAGTCTAGCACTACGTACATCTGGTTTTTGTTTCATTGTTGCCAGTTGAATACATTGAGAAGCAGAATCCGCTCTTTGATCGAATTGACCAGGAAGATATTCTACTGCGAGTACGTATTCATCACTTGCAGGTGTAGGAGCTACTTCTTCATATAACGTATCTACTTGTGGTTCAGAAAGAATTGTTTTTTCTGCCATCTTATAATCATCTTCATCGATATTTTCAATATCATATCGATTGATGACTCTAACAGATTCAACATCATCATTCATTAACGCAATCTTTAAATCACTTTTTACACCATGGGCTTCTGTAGCGAATGGTGTTTTCTTTTCTACAAAGCAACGATATACACTCATAGACTCTCCTTACTTTTTACCAATATCTGTACGATAATGCATCTTATCAAAACCAACTTCTTGAACAACAGCGTACGCTTTATCCAAAGCTTCTTGTAAGTTTATACCCTTAGCAGTAATGCCTAAAACACGACCACCATTTGTATAATACTTTCCATTTTCTTTCTTTGTTCCTGCGTGATAGATTACTACACCAGAATGTTGTCCATTTTCGTCTAATCCATGGATTTCATATCCTTTTTCATACTTCGTAGGATATCCTCCACTCGCTTCAACTACACATGCACACGCTTCTTTACTCCACTTCACATCCACATCCTTAAGTGTTCCATCATGACATGCACGCATGATTGTGTATAAATCAGATTCTAATAGTGGTAATACTACTTGTGTTTCAGGATCACCAAAACGGCAATTGTATTCAACAACCTTAGATCCCTTTGGTGTTAACATCAACCCAAAGTATAGACATCCTTTGAATGTTCTGCCTTCTTCTTTCAACGCTTTGACCGTTGGTAAGAAAATTGTATCCATGCATACTTTTGCGATATCTTCTGTATAGTATGGTGATGGAGCAATTGTACCCATACCACCAGTATTTAAACCTTCATCATTATCATTGACTCTTTTATGATCCATGGAAGAAATCATTGGTTTTACAACATTGCCGTCTGTAAAAGCTAATACAGATACTTCTGGACCTGTCATAAATTCTTCTACAACAACTGTATTTCCAGACTTACCAAAGATATGTTCTACCATCATTTCTCTTACAGCTGTTTTAGCATCATCTAATGTTTCACAAATCAATACACCCTTGCCTAGTGCTAATCCATCTGCCTTGATAACAACAGGAAATGTATTTTTTTCTTCAATGTATTTTAATGCTTCTTTGGCATCATCAAATGTTTGATAGTCTGCCGTAGGAATATGATATTTCTGCATCAAATCTTTAGAGAAAGCCTTACTTGCCTCAATGATAGCGGCATCTTTCTTTGGCCCAAAACAAGGAATTCCTTCTGCTTCCATATCATCAACCATACCTAAAGCTAATGGATCATCTGGTGTAACGATACAGAAATCAACAGCGTTTTCTTTTGCGAACTTTACCATATTTTCTTTATCTGTCGCTTTGATATCAACGCATTCCGCATCTGCAGAGATACCACCATTTCCAGGTGCACACCAAATCTTTTCAATTTCTTTATTTTCTTTTAATTTACGGATCACTGCGTGTTCTCTTCCACCAGATCCTACAACTAATAATTTCATTTGTTTTACCTCTTATTAATGATGGAACAAACGTACACCATTGAAAGCCAATGTCATGTTATAACGATTGCATGTATCAATGACATTATCATCACGAATAGAACCACCTGGTTCAACAATATATTCCACACCACTCTTATGTGCTCTTTCAATATTATCTCCAAATGGGAAGAATGCATCAGATGCTAGGGAAACACCTTTCAACTGAGATAACCATTCTTTCTTTTCTTCTTTTGTTAGAACTTCTGGTTTTTCTAAAAAGAAGTTTTCCCAAGTGCCATCTCTTAATACATCATCATATTCATCAGAAATATATACATCAATTGTATTATCACGATCTGCTCTACGAATACCTTCTTTAAACGGTAAAGCTAATACTTTTGGATTTTGTCTTAACCACCAATTATCTGCCTTATTACCAGCCAATCTTACACAATGTACACGTGATTGTTGTCCTGCGCCGATTCCAATACATTGTCCATCTTTTGCGTAAGCTACAGAATTAGATTGTGTGTATTTAAGTGCAATGAGCGCAATAATCAAATCCCTTTTTGCGTTATCAGGAAGATTCTTATTTTCACTAACGATATTTGTTAATAAAGATTCATCGATTTTGATGTTATTTCTTCCTTGTTCAAATGTGATTCCAAATACTTGTTTATGTTCAATTTCATTTGGTACATAATTTGGATCAATTTGTACAACATTATAGTTTCCCTTTTTCTTTTGTTTGAGGATTTCTAATGCTTCTTCAGTATAACCTGGAGCGATAACACCATCAGATACTTCCTTCTTTAATAAACGTGCAGTATCTGCATCACATACATCACTTAACGCAGCCCAATCTCCATAAGATGACATACGATCTGCACCACGGGCTCTGACATACGCACAAGCAATTGGAGATAGTTCTGTATCATCTACAAAGTAGATTTTACGATCTGTTTCTGTTAATGGTAGACCAACTGCAGCACCTGCTGGAGAAACGTGTTTGAAAGATGCTGCAGCAGGTAAACCTGTTGCCTCTTTTAACTCTTTGACTAATTGCCAACTATTTAAAGCATCTAAGAAATTAATATAACCTGGTTTTCCATTAACAACTGTAACTGGAAGTTCTCCTTCTTCCATATAAATACGTGATGGTTTTTGGTTTGGATTACATCCATACTTTAGTGCGAGTTCTTTAGACATGTTTTCTCCTTATTTATTCTTATTAAAAATCTGTACTTGTGTTTCGCCAGTTTCAATATTCATATGACATGTATATAAAGAAACTTTATTATCTTCATTTAATGCTTCCCAAACATGTGGTGCCCATAGGTCAAATTTCTCATGAACCATTTCCCACTTGATTGGTTCTCCTTCAAAGGATGGAATTGGATTTCCATTTGTCTTATATGTTGTAATCAAATGCCCAAATCCTTTTTCTTCTTCTGGATAATCAAAGAAGTAACGACCAACTGCACTACCTTCTTCATTCAAACTCTTTAAAATAGACATCTTATATCCTGCTCCCTCAACAAGTGCAGAAATACGCGGTGTCCAGTTAGGTTCATCTGGTTCAAATGTTCTTGTACGTAATGCATCTTCAAAGCTCTTTCCTTCTTTCAATGCATTCCAAATTGTATCTGTTTGATCACCATTTGTGACAATTGTTTGCTTTCCTAACTTTCTAACAGGATGATAAATGATCAAAGAAGGATCTTCTAACTTCGCTGGATCAAAAGCTTCTGTTTTAATACCATCTTCTGTTTCTGTAAAAACTCTATTTCTAGAATTAGAACTTCTACCCATAATCCAATAGGCAATACGAATATTTCTTCCACATGGTGTTCTACCAATTGCGATACCACGTCCTGGATATTCATTATTCTTTAAGTACTCAATTAAATCCACTGTCATTTTATTCTCCCTCATCTAATTGTTTTGCGATTTCTTCACAAGCTTCTGGTAATAGGATCCATTCTGCTTGTTCCATAACTCTTCTTTGTAAGATTTCTGGTGTATCACCATCTTCTATATAAACTGCTTTTTGTTTTAGAATCTTTCCACCATCTGGTATTTCATTGACAAGATGTACTGTCGCACCAGTGACTTTGACACCTCTTTGTAATGCAGCTTCATGTACTTTAAGTCCATAGAAACCTTTTCCACAGAAAGAAGGAATCAAAGATGGATGGATATTAATGATTCTATCTTTGTATGCTTGAATGACTGGCATTCCTAGAATACTTAAGTATCCCGCAAGAACGACCATATCAATTTCATGTTGTTTTAAAGTAGAAACAATTGCCTCATCAAATGCATCTTGATCAGCGTAATCTTTTCTTTTCACAACAACACTTTCAATATTATTTTGTGAAGCACGTTGTAATGCATAAGCAGAAGCATTGGAAGCTATGACTAAAGATATCTTTCCATGTGGAATCTTTCCGCTCTTTTCAGCATCTATCAAAGCTTGTAGATTTGTTCCACCACCCGAAACCATTACCGCTATCTTAATCATTGGATTACCACGGAGTGATCACCTTCACTCATTTCACCAATAACAGTTGCCTTGATACCAGTTTCTTTTAAAACAGAGATTGTTTTTTCTACATCATTCTTATCTACAATAACTGCCATACCAATACCCATGTTGTAAGTATTGAACATATCATGTTCTGAAATCTTCCCTTTTTCTTGAATGAGTTTAAAAATTGGTAATACTTCCCAAGAACCTTTTTGAATATTTGCGTTTAGATTTTCACCATATGCACGCGGTAAATTTTCATAGAAACCACCACCTGTAATATGGGAAATAGAATGTACATCTACTTCTTCTAATAGTTTTAAAATTGGTTTGACATAGAGTTGTGTTGGTTCTAATAATGCTTCTCCTAATGTCTTACCATTTAATTCTTCTTTGTATTGAGATAATACATCTGCATTATCAATATCAAATACTTTTCTAACCAAAGAGAAACCATTTGAATGTACACCAGTAGATGCAAGTCCAATAATGACATCTCCACTCTTCACGTTTTTCTTATCTAGAATCTTCTTTTCATCAACGATACCAACTGTAAATCCAGCTAAATCATATTCTTCTTCAGGCATCATACCTGGATGTTCTGCAGTTTCTCCACCTACTAAAGCACATCCACTTTCAACACATCCATCTGCGATACCTTTGACAATCGTCGCAATCTTTTCTGGAATATTTTTTCCACAAGCAATGTAATCTAAGAAGAATAAAGGTTTAGCACCTGCACAGATTACATCATTGACACACATCGCAACACAATCAATACCAATCGTGTCATGTTTATCCATCAAAAATGCAAGCTTTAATTTTGTACCTACACCATCCGTGCCAGAAATAAATACTGGTTTTTCATAGCCTTTTAATTCTGGAGCGAAGAGTCCTCCAAAACCACCAATACCACCTAATACCCCAGGAATCGTTGTACGTTGTACATCTTTTTTGATGAGTTCAACAGATTCATAACCCGCTGTAACATCAACACCTGCTTCTTTATAAGCGTTTGAATAACTCTTTTCCATCTTATAGCTCCTTTAATTTATTCATTAATTGTGCGTCTTTTTCAAGCACTGTTTCACTTTGTTTCTTACGATCTGCGGCAATCTTTTCAGCTAGTTCTTCATCCCCTAAGGCAATGATTTCTGCGGCTAAGTATGCAGCGTTCTTACTTCCATCAATTGCCACTGTCGCAACCGGAATACCACTAGGCATCATGACAGTCGCAAGTAATGCATCTGTTCCTTCTAAAACTGCTGATTTTAAAGGGACACCGATCACTGGTAGTGTTGTATGAGCAGCTAATACACCCGCCAAAGCTGCAGCCATACCTGCACCTGCGATAATGACACCAAATCCATTTTCTTTTGCGTTTTTTGCGAATGTAGCGGCTTCAACTGGTGTTCTATGTGCAGAATATACATGTGCTTCATAAGGTATTCCATAACCTTCTAACACCTTCACTGCTTTCGCCATAACTGGTACATCAGAATCACTTCCCATAACAATTGCGACTTTTTTCATGATTTTTCCTCCTATAATCAAAAACAGCTAACGGACGCAATCCATCAGCTGTAGAAAAAGTTATATAAATAGTTTGATACTGTAGTTAGATAGTTTCCAAGTATCTAAATGTGAATTTCTATTTGTTGTTCTCAAAGTTAAAGCAATTTTTCTCATTCTTGTTTCCCTTCCTTGATACACAAATACTACAGTCCAAAGACGCTATTATGTTAGTAGAAAACAAGCAAATTGTAAAGAAACGATATGCTCACTTGCAAACTTTTCTCCTACACTTCACTTAATTTTCGAATTTCTTTTTCAGATAAACCAGTATATTTTATGATTTTATCCATTGGTTCTTGATTGAATAACATTTGTTCCGCTAACTCTAAATTACGTTGTACAATACCTTTTTCGATGCCTTTTTTGATGCCTTTTTCGATACCTTTTTCGATACCTTTTTCGATACCTTTTTTCATACCTTGTTCAGTAGCTTTCTTCTCAGCTTCCTCAAATTCTTCGGCATACACTTCTCTTACATAGTCTTCCATCAACATGTAATTCTTTTTCACCTCTTCATCTTCTTTGGCCTTTTCTACCGATTCTTGTAATCTTTTTGAAAAGTCGTCCGTAACTGTATTATCATCTATGAATTGTAAGAAACTTTTTAATTGCGGTTCTTTACATTCACACTTTGGATTTAAGAAGATTGTAGTTCGTTTCTCTTCTAATTTCAATTCTTTATTTTCATCACAATATGTATGAAAAGTATATCTTGGACACCCCTTCTTAAAGTAATCTTGTTTACAAATGAAAATTACAATATTCTCTTTGAAATCTTTGTAGTTTGTTCCTTCTTTAATCATTTTAACATCCATATTAGAATGATACATTCTAGCTCTTAACGGGAATGACTTCAGATACGCAACTTGCATTTCTACATCAATGTATTCATCACTTCCTTCTAGTAACACATCTAATACAGAAGATTTTCTTTGATAGTTATTTTGAATCTTCTTTTCTGTAGATTTTACTCTTACCTGTTTTACTTTTCTTTTAAGCGCAAGTTCAATAATCTTTTTTGCGATATCTAGATTATTTGGATCATCTAAGATTACAGAAAACATGAAATTGTCACTAAATGTTAATTCTTCAAATTTCTTTTTCATATAAATAATATCCTCCTACATTATTTATATTCACAAGTTTTTGAAGAATCCCTTAAATTTTTCCAAAAGTATTATTCGTAGAATCATCTTTCCTCAATAGTTTCGGATATAACAAATGAATAAAGAACGCGCCAAGTGGTGCAGTGATTAAAATCGCACACACTGCTACTGTAAGTACTACATTTCCACATGTTAATCCCAAGGATAAAGGAATAGAACCAGCGGCAGCTTGTACGGTTGCCTTTGGTGTATAAGCAATCATACAGAAGAGTCTTTCTTTGTTGGATAATTTTGTCCCTATGACACACAGATATACACCTATCATTCTAAATAGAAGTGCTCCAAAGATGATTGTGATAGATTGTAACAATGACATAGATGCATATTGAATATCTACACACGCTCCAACTAATACAAAGAGTAAGATTTCAGCGACAATCCAAATAGATGAATAAATGGATGATAATTCTTTAGATAATAAATTGTCTTTGATATGGATCATTGTTGCCATCGACATGATTGCGAGTAATCCTGAATAGGCAATATGTCCTGTGCAGAGATCTTCTACTTTCACTAAGACGAACAAAATAGAGAGTAATAGGATAACTTTCACTTCATTTCTAATCTTTATCTTTTGGAAGCATTGATTGATGATGATTCCTAGAATGCATCCACTTGTGATTCCAAAGAGAATAGATGTAGGAATTCTTAGAAAGTTCATAACATCCATACTTCCAGAAGTTGCGAGTGTTGTGAATGAAGTAAATAGTACGATAACAAATACATCGTCTACAGATGCTCCTGCCATAATAAGTTGTGGAATACCTTGTTCGGTTCCATATTTCTCATCGATGAGTTTCAACATATTTGGCACAACAACCGCTGGTGATACTGCTGCTAGTACAGAGCCTAGAATAAGTGAATCAATCACAGATAAATGAAAGATAATTGGTCCAAGTACTACAAATCCTACGATTTCAAAAGTAGCTGGTAGAAAGCACATAAGTATAGCTGGTCTCCCTACTTTCTTTAACGCATCTAAATCCAAATTCAATCCTGCTCGTATAAGTATAATGATGAGTGCGAATCTTCTGATTTCTGCAGAATTTTGTAGTATAGATGTATCAATCCAATTTAGACAATATGGTCCTAATAGAATTCCTACTAACATGAACCCAAATAGTTGTGGAAAGTGAATCTTTTGAAATAATGTTCCTAACAAAATACTTGTTGATAAAATTAACGCAAAACTAAATAACATAGAACCTCCTAAACAAAAAGCTGATGAGCTGCATCATAAAAACATGATACAGACGTCATCAGCTATACTAGCGGTTTGGAATATCTCCTGGAAGACATCATTTCCGATATCATTTTACATCTTTGAATATCAATTGCAACACTTTCAGACCTGTTTCTGTTGTGATTATTGTATTTTCATCTCCATAAGAATGAAATGCTTGTTCTGGATAGAGATGAAATGTTTTATTATGATAATCAAATAAGCCATCTCCCTTAATAACTGTTACAAATGTACTAGATTTTTCCTCTAATTCATAATGATAATTCTTACCTAGTTGTATGAAATCTAATTTGAAGTATTCATCATCTACAATACGTGTTTGTTTGATTGTGTTATCTTCTATGTCAGGTAAATCATTTACATTACAGATACCACCTATTTCTGCTGGTGGTAATAGATTAGCGGTATAACGCATTGAAATAATTGTAAATACAGTGTCTTCTTTTGCGTACCATCCACATAAAGTATGTGCCGGTCTTAACCAAAATTCTCCTGGTTTTAATGTAATTTCTTTGACTGGTTTGTGTTTTTCATATACTTGAATATGAACTTGTCCTAAACTACAAGAATACACACCTAAATGATGATATCGCACTGGTGCCGCTGTTGTTTGTGCCCCCATAGAAAAATGGGTAATTCGATATCCATTTTTGTAATATGTTGGGTTTTCAATAATTGTGTTTGGTTGTGGTGCATTATTTTTGTCTATGAAATAGACATCTTCAATCTTTTGCATAACTTCTCTTTCTACGAATTCTGTTTAAATTTCTTTCAAATGATCCATTATTTAAGAGTTCACAAACAATTAACTGCATGAATTCACTGACAGTACAAGAACGAAATGATTGTGTTTGTTCATAAACTTTTAATAAATCTCTTGGTAATATCATATAACCAATTCGAACAGATGACGAGATAGTTTTTGTAAAAGTGTTCAAATAAATAACTTTTTTAGAATTTAATGAAAATAATGTCTCTTGTGGTTTCAAAGATTGTGTAAATTCTGATTCATAATCATCTTCTACAATATATGCTTGATGTTCATTTGCCCATTGAATGTATTCTCTTCTTTTCGATGCATCTGTTGTAGAACCTGTAGGAAAAGAATGATATGGTGTGACATGTAGAATAGATGCTGGTGTTCTTTCTAATTCAGAAGATAGAATACCATTCTTACCTAGTTTTAATTGATCCACTTTCACTCCACTTGCACGATATATCGCACGTATCTTTTCGTAGGATGGTGATTCAATTCCATAGATCCTACTTCTACCTAATAAATCAACGACCAAAGAATATAAATATTCACTTCCTGCACCTATAATGATTTGTTCAGGATCTACAATCAAACCTCTACTTCTCGCCAAATATTTACTAATTGCTTGTCTAAAATAAAGGTTTCCTTTCCCTTCTGTTCTAGATGGTAATTGATTATTCATCATCGATAATACTTTTCTACTCGCTTTAGCGAATACACTTGCCGGAAATACTTCTTCTCCATTATTTGTGATAGATAGTTCTTTTTCTTCTATTTTTGTTTCAAACAAATCTCCAACTTTATAACAAACAAAATATCCACTTCTTTGTTTAGATTCAATGTAACCTTCATCCATTAATAAATCATATGCATGTTCTACAGTAATGACACTACAGTTATTTTCTAAGGCTGTTTGTCTTTTAGATGGTATTTTCATACCATAGGTATAGAAACCATGGATGATGGAATCTGATATTTGTTGATAAATTTGAATATAAGATGGTATTTTTTTCATAACATGATTATATAATTTTTGACATTTGATAGAAACTATTGTAATATCTCACAGCTAAAACTTTAGTGTGAACTTTTCCTGGGAATATTCCCACTTTTCGTCACATATCAATGTGGCGATTTTTTTATGGAGGTGTTTATGAATCAAACGTACATGAAAGAAAAGAAGATATTACCACTTGTTGTATCAATGTCACTACCAATGGTATTAGGCATGTTAGTAAATTCTTTATATAACATTGTAGATAGTTATTTTGTCGCACAAATATCAGAAAACGCAATGACTGCTCTTTCTTTAGTTTATCCTTTGCAGTTGATTGTAACTGCTGTTGCGGTAGGACATGGCATTGGAGTGAATGCGATTGCGGCTTTCTTTTTAGGAGCGAGTGATCATGACAAGGCAAATAAAACTGTTTCTTTAGGTATCTTTTTATCAATTGTGCACGCAATCATATTAACTGTTCTTTGCATTTTAAGTTTAAAACCATTCTTAAGTTTATTTACTTCAAATCAAGATGTGATTCAATGTGGTATTACATATGGAACAATTGTATTTCTATTTACTTTACCAAATTGTGTTTATATTGCCTTTGAGAAGATATTCCAAGCAGAAGGTAAAATGACAGTTTCAATGATTGCGATGTTAGGTGGTTGTATTACAAATATTGTTTTAGATCCAATGATGATATTTGGAATTGGTTTTCCTGCAATGGGAATTGCGGGTGCTGCATTAGCTACAGGTATTGGACAGGTTGTATCTTTTATCATTTATATGTTTGTTTATTTTAAAAATGGTTTGAATTTACAAATTCATCTAAGAAAAGATATGTTTGATTCATCTATTTGTAAAAGAATCTATAATGTTAGTATTCCTTCTATGTTAAATCTATCATTACCTTCTATTATGATTACTGCTTTAAATGGAATACTCGCTGAATTTTCAGATATGTATGTATTAGTATTAGGCATTTATTACAAATTACAAACATTCATTTATTTAACAGTTAATGGTATTGTACAAGGAATTAGGCCTCTCATTGGGTATAACTATGGTGCTGGAGAAAATAAAAGAGTACATCAAATATTCCATGTTTCTCTTTTATTAGCTATTTGTATTATGGCAATTGGAACATTTATTTGTATGACATTTTCTAAAGAATTAACGATGTTATTTACAACAAATGAAAATACAATTCTTGTAGGGCAACAAGCATTACGTATCATTAGTTGTGGTTTCTTGGTATCTTCTGTTTCTGTTATTGTTTGTGGTGTGTTAGAAGGATTAGGAAATGGTAATGGTTCATTAATCATTTCTTTATTAAGATATATCATTTGTATTCTTCCATTAGCTTATATCTTATCTAGATACTTTGGAGCAGTTGGAGTATGGCATGCGTTTTGGATCAGTGAATGTATTTCTACATCGGTGTCTTTATTGTTGATTCGAAAGATGTTCAAGCAGAAATAAAGAATAATCAATTTTATGGACAGTATCTATATGGTACTGTTTTTTATTGTTTATTTTATTGATTGCGTCGAAAAAAAGCTACTTATCGTGAAATAATATCAGCTTTTCACAACAGGTGACATTTTCGCTTAACATTAACAGTAGTTGTAGACAATCCAATAGAAAAAGAAGGTTTGGTTTATCCATTCCTTCTCTTTGTATCAATATATGTTGCAGCTGAGATAGCTGCGATATTTCCTTCTCCTGCAGATTTAATGAATTGATATGGTAATCCTACAATATCACCTGCCGCAAATAAACCAGGAATATTTGTTTTCATTTCTCGATCCACTTTAACTGCGTTTCCTTCTGTTTGTAAGCCTGGTACTAATTGTGATGGAAATTGTGCTGCACGTAATACAAATACACAATCTGTTGTATATTCATTCTTATCTGTTACAAGTGTATCAGCTTTCATTGTACCTTTGATTTCTATAGGTCTTTCATGAATGGCTGTTATATTATCATGTGTGAAATGAATATCTGATTGATAGAGTGGAATATACTTCACTTCATTACATACTTCCGCTAAGAATTCAGCTTCTGTTTCTTCTTCACTAGATCCACCAATCACAATGACATTCTTCCCTTTATAGAGTGGCGCATCACAAGTAGCACAATATGATACTCCTCTACCTAAGAATTCGCTTTCACCTGTATATGGTTTCCCTGCTACAACACCACTGGCTAGAATCACAGTTTCTGCTTCTATCATTTCATTGTTTGATAGTTGTAAGGAAAAATAATCTCCCATGGAATATACTGTTGTAACTTTTAATTCTGTAATATCAATATTTGCGTCTTCTAATTGTTTTGTGAAGACTTCTGCCATTTGTTTTCCTGTAATTTTAGATAATCCTAAATAGTTTGTGATAGGGTGATCAATGACTTGCATCTTGTTTGATAAATTCTTTGATCCAAATACTTGGATTGTTTTATTTCTATTTTTTGCGGTCAAGGCTGCTTCTAATCCTGCAGGACCACTACCAATAATTGCGATATCTATTCTTGTCATGTTTATTCTCTACTTTCAGTTTTATTTTACGAAAAGAATAGATTTATTCAATGATTTTGCACAAATTGTTATAATGATTGTCAAAAGAGGAAATGTTTATGAAATTAATTATACCAGAGAATTATGATCCAGTATTAAGTGTCATGGAAACACAAGAAGCAATTAAATATATTCGTGATACTTTTCAAAGAGAATTTGGAAAAGAAATGAATCTATTAAGAATTTCCGCACCATTGTTTGTTACAAAAGCATCCGGTTTGAATGATAACTTGAATGGCATTGAAAGACCGGTTAGTTTTGATATTCAAGAATTACCGAATCAAACAATTGAAGTTGTTCAATCTTTAGCGAAATGGAAAAGATTCGCATTAAAGAAATATGGTTTTCAAGAACATGAAGGTCTTTATACTAATATGAACGCAATTAGAAGAGATGAACAAGTAGATAATTTACATTCTGTTTATGTTGATCAATGGGATTGGGAAAAAATCATCACAAAAGAAGAAAGATATGAAGAAGTATTAGAAGCAACAGTCAGACAAATCTTTAAAGTCATTAAACACATGGAACATGAAGTTTGGTATAAATATCCACAAGCTGTATGTCATTTAGCTGATGATGTTTATTTCATTACTTCGCAAGAACTAGAAGATCGTTATCCAGATCTATCTGTGAAAGATAGAGAAAACGCAATCACACGTGAACATAAATGTGTATTCATCAAAAAGATTGGTCATCCATTAAAGCGTAGTGGAAGACCTCATGATGGTAGAGCACCTGACTATGATGATTGGAATCTGAATGGTGATTTGTTATTTTGGTTACCTGCACTCAATCGTGCATTAGAAATCTCTTCTATGGGTATTCGTGTAGATGAAGATTCTATTGTTTCTCAATGTAAAGATGCACATTGTGAAGGAAGATTATCTTTACCTTATCATCAAATGATCCAAAACAAAGAATTACCTTATACAATTGGTGGTGGTATTGGACAATCTAGATTATGCATGTTGTTATTAAATAAAGCACATGTCGGTGAAGTTCAAGCAAGTATTTGGCCTGATGAAATGGTTGAAGAATGCGAAAAGAATCATATTCATTTATTATGATGAAAAGCGGAGAAATCCGCTTTTTTATGTTTCAAAAAAAGCCTATGTATTTCTACATAGACTTTCAGTAAGGGGAAAATGCTTACGCAATGTCAATATATTTCTTTGTTTCTTCTTCCTTCTGTGCTTCTGTTGGCAATTCAATTGTTAACATACCATTGTTGAAGGATGCATGAATATCAGAATCTTTAATTGCATCTGATACATAGAATGTTCTACTACAAGAACCGTTGTATCTTTCTTGACGAATAACTCTTCCTTTAGCGTCCTTTTCTTCATTGGATTCATTGTGTTCAACAGAAACTGTTAAGTTACCATTGTATAGAGAAATCTTAACATCTTCTTTCTTTACACCAGGAACTTCAATGTCTAGGATATACTTTCCATCCTTTTCATGAATATCAGTTTTTAATAACTGTGTGTTACCCATCATTGGTGCTCTAAACATATCATCAAACATGTCATCAAATAAATTTGCATTTCTACGATCTAAATATCTCATATATTTACCTCTTTTCTAAGACCCTTTCGTCTTACAAGTATTAATATACTCATTTATTTAGCAGAGTCAATAGTAGAGTGCTAATTTTTTAAAAAATATTTTAAATTATTTTTTGTTATCTCTATTTTCAAGCGTATTTTTAAGCGTTTTTAATACTTAGCAGTTTTGAAAAAGAGTGATAATTTTATTATCTAATAAACATCCCCGGGGCAGAGCCCTCAAACGTCTATCAGACGTTTGCCTTCTCGC
>CAVFDO010000028.1:0-20769 GCA_963621095.1 bacterium | reverse complement strand
ATGATATTCTCTGCAAAGAACATGGTCTTTCAATCATTGATCATCCTAGTAAACATGGTATGAGCTATGCAGAATGGAATGCCGAAAAGAATGATGCTATCTATTTTAGAAAAATCATTCGTCATGATATTGATGTTGTACTTAGCTATTCCCGTAATCTAGATTCTTTTCAATCCAATCTAGAAGAAATGGGATATAAAGTTGATCTAACAGGAAATCATTGGACTATTTGGCATCCACAAGCTACTCGGCCTAGAAGATTAGATAAGCTCACAAAAGATGGCAGATATTCAAAAGAATATATTTTAGATACATTACAAAATAATCTATTATTTCCAATGCAACCCGTGGAAGATTACATCAAACCAAAACCACTCCCCTCTTTCAAAAAGAAACCAAAGGGAATCATTGCGTTATATTGGAAGTATTGTATTCGATTAGGGATTTATCAACCGAAAGGAAATAAAGTTTATTACAGTTCGGAACTTAGAGGAGATCTTATTTATATGGATCAGATTACAAAAGAAAATACATTTGTAGGAAAACATTCATTGGAATCTATGGAAGACATAGATTCTTTTATTTTAAAGACACAAGAAGAAAAACATGATTTATGGAAACAAAGACAAATGATCTACAACAAACTCAAAAGAGTGCATGATCCTACAAAGAAAAAAGAATTAGAAACCGATAGGGATTTCTACACAAAGAAAATTGCAGATAAAAATGCAGAACTCAAAATATGTAATGACATCAAAAAAAGAGTTCCTGATATGGAGTCAAAACTAAAACATCTGCAAGAATTAGAAGAACAAATACAAATGGAAAAACAAGATTACGAAAGGAGTTTAGGAATATGAATAGTGCTGATACAGCTGATCAGATGGCAAAGATGACCTTAGAAGGCATCAGAGTTGCTGCAGAAATAGGATTAAAAGCTGGTGGTGAAGCTACTAAATCACTTGCGGTAACTTTATATGCAATATTGTCAGATAACAAAAAAGTAAAAGGAAAAACAAGATTAGATTCTCTATTAAAATCAGGAAAAGAATTAAAAGTATTTGCGATACGTCATTCTGATTTAGAAACGTTTTGTAAGCAAGCAAAGAACTATGGTGTTCTTTATTCCGTTCTCAAAGAAAGAAACAATAAAGATGGAATCGTAGATATCATGGTACGTGCAGAAGATGCATCTAAGATTGCTAGAATGGTAGATAAATTCGACCTAGCAACCATCTCTACAAAACATATGAAAGATATCACCACCAACGAAAATAAAGATAATATCAAACCATTATCTGATGAAGAACATGATGCATTGCTTAATAAGTTGATAGATGATAAAAACCCGCTAAAAGCTCAACAGTCGAAAGACGGCCCTCTGTTCGAGCAATCTTCAAAAATATCCAAGAAAGAAAGCGTGAAGAAGAAAGAAGAAAAAGAAGATCAGCTGCCTTCTACGGATAGACCGTCAGTTCGAAAGGAACTTAAGGATATTAAGCAACAACAATTAAAATCTTCTGTACCAAAATATCCAGTAAGAAAGAAATCAAAAAAGAAAGTGAGATAGCAAATATGCGTAACTGGTTTAAGAAACAAAATGATGAAATAATCAAACTTCAAGTTGATGATACAGAAAGAAGAAGCATTGTACCTTCTCTTGCAGATCTTAGAGATAAACAAAGATTATCTCTAAAGAACTATGATTTTCTAGATTCATTGATTTTTTAAATATGTGATGCTGATTCAAATAAATCATTACATTTTGATAAAATTCGCTAAAAGCATCTAGTTATCGCATCAGATATTGCGAAAATGTCATTTTCTGATTCGATAACTACCCTTTTAGGCAATCTAAGTTCGGATTGCTTTTTATTTGAACAAAGGAGATGATAGTTATCAATCAAAGGAAAGAAGAATATATATTAATAGTACTATGCGTCATTCCAATTATATGGTTTGCGATATTGATTGCTCCATATACATCTGATGGTCTTATCAAATCACTCCCCTATCTTTCCACTGCAATCAATCATCCCTTTTCCATTACTTGGTGTGATAGAACTTTAAAAGTAATATTTCTATTCTTACTGACCTATCTATTAGGAATTGGTATCTACTTATCCTCGCCAAGAAACTATAGAAGGAATGAAGAATATGGTTCCGCAAAATGGGGAAACGCCAAACAAGTGAATAAGACTTATGCAAATAAGAATTATTACTCAAACAAGATATTTTCTAAGAATGTCAGAATGGGATTAGATATGTTTAGAACTCAAAGAAATCTCAATACACTTGTGATTGGTGGTTCTGGTGCTGGTAAAACTAGATTCTATGCAAAACCAAACATTCTTCAATGTAATACAAGTTTTGTTACATTGGATCCTAAAGGAGAAATCCTTAAAAGTACTGGTCATCTATTAGAAGCAAAAGGATATGAAATCAAAGTCATTGATTTAATTAACATGAACAAATCTTTTGGTTATAATCCCTTTCAATACATCCACGATGATACAGAGATACTAAAGCTCATTACAAATTTAATTCGTAATACAACACCGAAAGGATCACAATCAGGTGAAGACTTTTGGGTAAAGAGTGAAACTGCTATTCTACAAGCACTTATGTTGTATCTATTTCATTACGCACCAAAAGAAGAACAGAACTTTTCAACGGTCATGGAGATGTTATCTTATGCAGAAGTCAGAGAAGATGATGAAACCTACGTCAGTCCATTAGATGAACTATTCTTTCGGTTAAAAACGGTTGATCCTGGTTCTATCGCATTAAAACAATATCAAATCTATAAAGATGCTGCTGGCAAAACCGCAAAATCAATCTTGATTTCTGTTGGTGTTAGACTAGCTGTTTTTAATTTACAGGAATTAGCTGATTTAACAAGATTTGATGAATTAGAACTAGAAACGATAGGCATTCGTAAGACTGCCCTATTCGCTATCATTCCAGACAATGATTCTACATTCAACTTTCTAATTGGCATGTTATATACGCAATTATTTCAAACGTTGTATATCCAAGCTAGAGACTATCCTTATGAAAGTCTTCCAGTACATGTACATTTTCTAATGGATGAATTCGCAAACGTTGCCTTACCTGATGAATTTGATAAGTTGTTAAGTACGATGCGTTCCAGAAATATATCTGTATCCATCATCATTCAAAATCTCTCACAATTAAAAGCATTGTATAAAGATTCATGGGAATCGATTACTGGTAACTGTGATGAGACATATTATCTTGGTGGAAATGAACAAAGCACACATAAGTACATTAGTGAATTATTAGGAAAAGAAACATTAGATACGAATACATTTGGTAAATCATCTGGAAGAAGTGGTAACTATTCCACCAATTATCAACAAACTGGTAGAGAACTCATGACACCTGATGAAGTACGTTTATTAAACAACAAATATGGAATTCTATTCATCAAAGGAGAACGGCCAATCATAGATTTAAAGTACAATCTATTGAAACATCCAAATATCAAAATGACTGTAGATGGTGGATATAGACCGTATGAACATGGAAAAGAAGATAAAAGTATATCTGATTGGCAAGATATCATTCTTTCTGGTGATGATTATGAATTATTAGATGAAAAGCAAACAGAAGAATATTTAAAGGAGATTAAACAAAATGAAAAAACTAAAAACAATTAAAAGAATACTAACACTCACATATATCACATGCATTATGTTATCTGCATTCATCACACCAATTTCAGCAGCTAATGATCCAGTCACTGTAGTCAATAACTTCAGTGATTTTATTTTCGGAATGATACGTGCAGTAGGAATGATTATGTTAGGATTTGGTATCGTACAAGTAGGATTATCTTTAAAGAGTCATGACCCTTCTCAACGAGCAAATGGATTTATGACAGTAGCAGGTGGTATCGTTATTACTTTTGCAAAAGAAATATTAGATATCATCGTAGGTTAGTATCATGGATGGAATCATTGATAACCTCACCAGTGCATTAAATACTTGGAATGCTAAACTTGCGGAAATATGGTCGTTATTAACAGAATCTCCAGAAACATTTAAAGGTGGATCTATATGGGAAATCATCCTAAAGATTCATGATGCTTTAGAAGCAATAGGACTAGCATTACTAGTCCTATTCTTTGTTTGGGGACTCATTAAAACATGTACGAGTTGGCAAGATATCAAAAGACCAGAACATGCTTTTAAACTATTCCTTAGATTTATTATCGCTAGAGCATTGGTTGTTTATGGAATGGATATGATGATGGCAATCTTTGAAATTGTACAAGGAATCATTTCTACAATCACAGAAACCGTAGGTCTAGGCGTATCTAGCGAAACAATCATCCCTCAAGAAATTATAGACGCTGTAAGTAATACAGGATTTCTAGAATCCATACCACTTTGGGCGGTAACCTTACTAGGATCTATATTCATTACAATATTATCTTTTATCATGATTCTTACTGTATATGGAAGATTCTTTAAGTTATACATGTATACTGCAATATCCCCTATTCCTCTCGCCTCCTCAGCTAGCGAATCAACTCAATCAACCGCTTTAACTTTTATTAAAAGCTATTCTGCAGTATGCCTTGAAGGAGCAATCATTCTACTATCATGTGTGATATTCACAGCATATGCTTCCAGTGAACCAACAGTAGATACTACTGCTTCTTCTGTTTCTATGATCTGGGGTTATATTGGAGAACTAATATTTAACATGTTGGTATTAGTAGGAACAATCAAGATGAGTGATAGGATTGTTAAAGAAATGATGGGGTTATAAATTTATTTTTTCAGCAATAAATATATCTCTAGAAAACTATAAGGTATAATTTTCACATAAATAATAATTTATAGGAAATTAAAACATGAAAAAAACATTAAAAGAAGTTGAATTAGAAGTTGGATTAACACGTCGACAGATACAAGAGTATGAATTATATGGTACTGAAAAAGATAAAGATAAAACAGAAAACAAAAAAAGAAAATCATATCATAAACCTTTCTGTTTCAAGCCTACTCTAGAAAATGGAAAATTAATGTATGATGAGAAAGCTATAGAAAGATTATGGCAAATTCGTTTTTATAGAGAACTAGGATTCTCAAAAAATGATATAAGTAATATTTTCAATGATGAAACATATGATAAAATTACTTCTTTAAATTCACAAATTGAAATGTTAGAACAAAAAAAGGAAGAGATTGAAGTCTTAATTTTAAATGCAAAACAATATTTAAAAATTGGGAGTACTGCTTTCGATAAAAGAACACAAATTCCTTCGCCTTATATCTCTTTTAACTTTTTGATGGAATTTTATAAATTTGCTGTTAACACAAAAGAGTTCGATACTCTTTCTGATTATATATACAAAGAATATAAAAAATTTGATGAAAATATCGATCACAGCTACGTAAAAGAATTTACAGAATTAATAGAAAATTTAACAAAATTTCATAGAAATGGAATTGAATATAATGATGAAAAAGTACAATCTACCATTTCGAATTTTTATTATTGTGTTGCTGATATTTCAAAAAAATCAAAAACATATTATTTTATAATGTTAATTATTGAGTATAGAATTCTATTAGAAATAACAAAAGATGATGAAAATCATCAAGAAGTACAATCCTACGTATCATTTGTTTATGATGGACTTATAGAATTTTATTTTAATTCAACAGATTCAATAATATCTAATTCATTATATTCAATATATTTGAATACCAATCTTGAATCACCCAAATTCAATACAGACGATGAAAAGTACATTATTTCAATTGTTGACAGAATTAATAAATTATTTGAAATAAACGATCCACAACTAATTATTAATTTATCAATAGAATTGTTATCAAGAATCCACATGCAAACATCCGAAAAAAAATCAAGAAATTTATCATCATATTTTATTGATATTTTGAAAAACATAAGAGAAAACTAATATTGTTTTCTCTATTTTTATTAAATAATACTTCAATTCCTATGAATTCAAAATAAAATTCACAAAGCTATTGACTGCCCGGACCGTGCAGATATATCTTCTACTTGTAATCATTAATCAAGGAGGAAGAAAAAATGACAAATAATATTGATTACGTAAAAAAACAAATTGAATCGAATGAACTTATTTACATTGATACTTGTTCACTAATGAATCCAAGTCGTTTAAATGGATTCATAAAGAATGTCAGACCAATATTACTGAAAGAAAGTAAAAAAATTACTATTCATTACTGTGTTATGGAAGAACTATATAGATTACAAATTTCTTCTAATACAGAAAAAAGAAATCAAGCAAATAAAGCACTCGATTTAATCTTTGATAATCACAAAATTTTCAACATCATTCCAACGGAATATATAGAAGGATCAGAATATTTTGCTGATAAGGAATTGTTAAAGGAAATCTTTGAAAAAAGAAGAAAACATACTATCCTACTTATTTCTAATGATCATTACTTAACATCTGATGCATATAACTTCAATAAAGTGGAATCAGTCAATGGAAATAAAATCCAAGTTTGTTATCTAAACCATTACGGAAATTTGAATATCTGTGAATGTGCAAAAAAAATTCATCAAGATATTAATTTAAATTCGACATATCCTGAAGAACAAATTGAGGAAACAAAAGTAATAATTCAAAAAGAATATATTGAAAAAGAATATAGTAATTTTGAAAAATATGGTTTTCCTTTTATAACATTGCTCATTGGGACTATAACAGGAATTGCAGGAACTAAATTAGTCGAAAGGGTAAAAAAGTAGGTTGAAAATTATGATTGAAATTTCCGGAAATTTCAGCAACTCCCACACTATATATAAAAGCGAATATTTTGGCTTTCTCATTTTGGCGGGTGCAATTCCACTTTGCAAAATAATGAATAATTATTCGAATGTAGATATAGACTTCGAAACACCTTCTCATTATAAATATTCAATATCTTCACATTCAAATTGATTCTAACACTGTAGCATAAGATATTTTTTTCAACCGTGTCAATAAATTATTGCCGTTCGGTAATATTTTATTGACGTTTGGTATTGCCAATGGTATATTATGGTTGCCGAAAGGAGATTTAAATATGAACAATATAATTGGTGATTACATTAAAACATTATCAAAAGAAAAAGGGTTAACCCAAAAAGAACTTGCAAAAGCAGCTGGAATCAATGAAGCTACTCTTTCTAGATATATATCCGGAACTCGAAAACCAAATGCAGAATCTCTGTCAAACATTGCTAATGCGTTAGGTACATCTTCAGAAGTAATACTAGGAAAAGCTAAAGTACAAACTCTTCTAGAAAAAATTGGACCCATACCTATTAGTAAAGCATCCTCTTTCATAACACCGCAATCAAAAGCATTTATATCTCAAGTTGAAGGCAAAACAATAATTTCTTCAAAAGATCAAAAAAATTCTGAAGAAGAAAATCAATTCAATGCTATGATACGAGGAATTTTATTCACTAACTTATCACTTTTAAAATTCAGGTACTCCTGTATCTCTGATGAAAAAGATAATGCATCTTCAAGCTTTTTGAAAATTAACCTTTTTGATACAACATTAGATGAATGGTGGTTCTATTTTTGGCACCAAAAAGACACTAAGGATTTAAAGACTATTTTTTCTGTTGATTCTATTATAAGTTTTATTATTTCTAAATTCGTAATGAAAAAGCCTAACAAAAAACGAAAAATCACAATCGTCATTACTGATAACGAATTATTTAAAGAATTTCAAAAATATATTAATAATATTTCATTCAAAGGATATATGTCTATCCTGCTAATCAACACTAAAAGCACAGAAATAATTGATGAAATCTTATTATCAAAATACGATGATTCAAATCACATTGATTTACCTTCACTAAAAAAAAAGAAAAAGGAGAACAACTATGAAACACAACATTAAAACCCAATTAAGCAATCAGCTAGAAAAGTCTGAAGCTTTTCTAAAAAAACACAAAGAAGCAATAATTGTTTCAGCAGTTGGAATTGGTGCATTTGTAACAATGTACTTTTTAAAAGAAAAAGAATTAATAAATTCAGAATCTGAAATTTTCTTTAAGGATTTAGAAATTGAAGGTTTAAAGAACTTAATTACTGAAAAAGATTTTTATCATCACCGTGCAATACGAGATGGAGCTGCATACGGCAGTCCAATATGCATAGATGAATTACGTGATTATTTACAATACAATCAATAATAAAAATTTTATAAGATAAACAAATTGAATGAATAAAAAGAAAGGCAAATAAAATGGGGACAAATAAAAAATACCATAAAGCAAAAAAAGCAAAAATGAACTTTCAAAATATTGAATCTCTTCAATCCGTAGTAAACGTAGTCAATGAGGCGGCAATTGCTATCAATGATAAAAGTAGAACCATAAAAGAAAGTGCCATACCAGAAGTTGTAGGTGGTGCATTAGGAGCAGGAATTGGTGGAGTTGGATCTTTTGCTGCCTTATATGGATTAGGTACAGTGGGCTTATCTGCTGCAGGAATAACTTCAGGTTTGGCCACTGCAGGAGCAATTGTTGGTGGTGGTATGGTTGCAGGTGTTTTTGTTCTCGCTGCACCAGTTGCAGTAATCGGTGGAGCTGGAGTAGGAATTGCAGCACATTTAAAAAACAAACAACTAAAGCAAGAAAAAGAAAGACTTTATAAAGAAGCATTGAGAAAACATGACGCAATCATTAAAGCATTAAATGATGAAGCAAATGCCGATAAAGAAAGAATTGATTATTTGCAAGGTTTAAACATATTACTCCAAAGAGCAATATCTGATTTACAAAAAGATCTCGAAATACATTAATGGAGCTAACTATATGAATTTGAATTTTGATATTAACAAAATCAAAAATCAATTTAGTACAATAAATGACCTGATTATTGATTTTGTACAAAGTCATCCAAAAGAATCAGCTATTGGCAGTAGCTTAGCAATTAGTGGTCTAATTATCTCAAATGCATACGAAAAACATAAACGAAAAGAAGAACAACAAAGACACGAAGAAGTAGAAATTCTTCAAACTAGTAAAATCAAAAAACAGGATGCAATGATTCAAGAATTAAACAATTCTGTTGAAGAAAACATATGTTTAAAACAAATAATTATGGGATTGTGTAATTCTTCTGGAAATTAAATTACAAAGACATGTTTTATGAAAAATAATAAAAGAAACACAGAACAAGAGATAAATAAGGTTCTAGCTTATCATGATAAACAGTTAAAAGAAATTCAAGAGAAGAGAAATTCCATATCAGATTTTGACGTTTCAAAAGCAGAACAGCTTCTTCTAAGCAGCGGATATGATTTACCTAAGAAAAGTATTAGTAATATTTCAACAGACACAAAAAATGTTGTAGTTGTAAGACCTTGGAATGAAATCTTTGCTGAAGCAGATAGTTTTTCAGAAGGTGAATGTGAACTTGAATCACTATTTACCGAAGAAGAATTAGCATACAGCAAAGAAGCAATTCGATTATTAAATGAAGAATTCAATCAAGTTCATCGCCTTGATAAGATAGACATTGCCATTGGTGCACTTGCTGGAATGGTAGGTGCGACAGTTGATATATTAATGGTTGGTATCCCCAAGAAAACGCCAGAAGGTTTAAAAGCTGGCCCACTTTCAAATTATATTAGAGATTATTTTGATAAAAAGTTTCCAGAAGAAGAAATGCAGAAATTGGCTAATTCGAAAGATAGCAAAGTTCCTTTTGATGCACAAGACAACAGAAACACAACAGTATATGTTGAAGGATTATCTGCATATTATCATAGACTTCTTTCCTTAGGGCACGACCCAATCTTAGGATTTATATTTGGAGTATTTGATATTTTATCAGGAAAAATGACGACAATAGACAAAGCCGGCAAGGTTGTAAGTCAAGTAATGGAAAATTATTCTGACAGAAAAGAGACGAAA
Organism: bacterium; assembly: GCA_963621095.1. GTDB lineage: Bacteria > Bacillota_I > Bacilli_A > Erysipelotrichales > Erysipelotrichaceae > Bulleidia. Next base: position 10,805 of record CAVFDO010000028.1, on the reverse strand, counting down.
ATATTTGAAGCATTAGCAAAACAAATTGCTCATTTCAAATCAGATGTCACTACATCTATGGGACTTCCAGCTCCATTTATGAGTTTATTTAATCTTTTACAATTCGGTAATATTGGTGAATATGATCAAACTATTGCTGAAATTGTACAAGGTATGTATTACGAAGGATATGATTTCATCCATTTTTGCTCGATGTCAATTCCTACGATGTTAGTTGAAGTGATAGTTCGTCTAGGATATGCATTTAAAAGAATTAATGAAGGACACTCAATTAAAGAATCCATTCCTGTTTCTTTAAACAGAAAAAAGCATCCAAAACTTGCTACCATGTTATTCCTTGGACATTCTGCCGCAACAGCAGTTAATGCTGGTAAGGTCGTATTTACTGAAAACCCTATGGCCATTAACTATACACAATGGATAGCATTCACTAAATATTCTTATTCCCAATTGAAATGGGCTATTATTGAGAAACCAGCAATGAGAGATGCTTATGTAACCGGAAAAATTAATGAGGAATTAGCTGAAGTATGCAAGCAAGTAGATGAAACATTTGAAGAATGTACTAAAGATAGAATTGTAATATATAGCTAATCTAACAAATATCAAATAATTATGAAAGGAATGCAATATGTTATCTAATAAAGATTTTATTCTAAATATTCAGCCAAAAGATTATGGGAATCTAAATGCTCCATTACCAAATGAAATCCCTGAACCTAAGAAAGGTTGCGGACTTCATACTGATTCTTGCAAAGCAATTATATTTTCGTGGATTGTTCCAACTCAAGATGCTATGTATTACGATTCATCAGATGAAACAATTAAATTGTTTAGAACTCAAGTAAACGATAATTGTGGAATCATTGAATGTAAAAATGGCGTAACAAAAAAAGGTAACAAATATATTTATAATCTTTGGAAGATGAGAATTGATACAGGAGAAGAAACTGCGCCAGACATCTCTTATAACTTAAACATAAACATTAAAGTTGGAGATGATGATTACTTCATTAATAGTAATTTTGCTGAAGAAGGAATGACAGGGATGCGTGATTCATATGGTTATATAACGTTCCAACAATTCTTAAAGCAGAAACATCCTGACAAAGCCATTACTTCAGAAGAAGTTTTAGAACAATTTTATTTTGATCCATATGACAAAGATATAAAAACAGGATTCCTAATGAACGTTTCAGAAGCTGAGCTATTTGATGAGAAATTTCCAAATCATCCGTTAAGTGAAGCTAGAAAATATATAAAATGGATTATCGAAAACAACTAAGCAGAATCTAATCATTCTGCTTTTCTTATACCTAGAAAGGACTAAAAATGAAATCAAATTTTGAAATCAAAATCAATAAAGAGATACGAGATTATACAGAAAGTATCTTCTTAGGATTATCTCTAAGACAAACTATATTTTCAATATTCGCATGTGGTATCGCATGCGTTATTTATTTCTTATTGAAAGAACAATTAGGCGTAGAAATGACAAGTTGGTTATGCATGATAGGTGCTTCACCATTTGCAGCATTTGGCTTTGTACGTTTCCAAGGAATGTATACCGAAGAGATTATAGTTACTGCTATCTCTTCCCTACTTCTTTCAACAAAAGAACTATTCAATAAACCATACAATCTATACTATGAACTATTTGAATCATATATCAATCAAACAAGAAAGGAATCTATCAATCATGATAAAAAGTTACGAAAGATTAAAGAAACTCAATAAAGAAAAAATCAAAATACCTAAAAGCATTCAAGATACCATCCCAGTAGACACGATATACAAGGATGGTATTTTTCGTATTGGTAATAAATATACAAAGAGTTATCAATTCTTAGATATCAACTATAAGATTGCTTCAGGTGAAGATAAAAAGAATCTATTCTTATCTTATAGTGATTTATTAAATTCATTTGATTCTTCTGTTATGACAAAGATCACAATAAACAATAGAAAAATAGATATCAAAAGATTTAAAGAAGATATTTTAATTCCATTAAAGAATGATGCATTAGATATATACAGAGAAGAATATAACAATATGTTATTGGATAAACTATCCGAAAGTGATGATATCATTCAAGAGAAATACATCACTGTAACAATATTCAAAAATAACATTGATGAAGCAAGATTCACCTTCTCACGTATTACAACAGAATTCTCTACTTTATTTGCTAGATTAGGTTCTTCTTGTATTGAATTAAATGCTGAAGAAAGATTAAAGATATTACATGACTTCTATAGAAATGAGAATGAAGAATTTGTATTTGATATGAATGATCTTGCAAAAAAAGGACATTCATTTAAAGATTTGATTACACCTAGATTCAGTAAATATCACAATAAATATTTTGAATTTGATAACAAGGTCGGTAGAGTTTTATATCTCAATAATTATCCAGGATTTCTAAAAGATGAATTTGTATCTGAACTCTGTGATTTAAATAAGAATCTCATGTATTCAATGGATATTATTACTATTCCTACAGATGAAGCTGTTAGAGAAGTAGAGAATCGATTCTTAGGTGTAGAAAAGAATATTACAGATTGGCAAATGAAACAAAACAACAATAATAACTTCTCTGCCATCATTCCTTATGATATGGAACTTCAACGTAAGGAATGTAAAGAATTCTTAGATGATCTTATCGTTAGAGATCAAAGAATGATGTTATGTAATATCACTGTCGTTCATTTAGCAGATACATTGGAAGAACTCGATAAAGATACAGAAACACTTAAAGCAGTTGCTAGAAAATATGTTTGTGAATTAGAAACGTTATTTTTTTCTAAAAGACAGCTCGATGGTCTACAAACAGCATTACCAATTGGAGTAAACAAGCTAAATATCACACGCACCCTATTAACAGAAAGTGCTGCCGTATTTATTCCCTTTAGAGCACAAGAAATCATGCAGAAAGCTGGTATTTGGTATGGCCAAAACGCAATCACAAACAATCCTATTCTTTGTAATAAAGCATTACTACAAAATCCAAACTCTTTTGTATTAGGTATTCCTGGCGCTGGTAAATCATTCTTAACAAAAGAAGAAATAGAATTTCTAATTCTATCTACTGATGATGATATTATCATTGCAGATCCAGAAGGAGAATATGATCCAATTATTCATGCCTTAGGTGGTCAAATCATTCGTATAGGAACAAATAGTAATGACTATATCAATGCGATGGATATGTCTGAAGGATATGGTGATAGTGGTAATAGCATTGCGGACAAATCACAATTCATCATGTCTTTGTTTGAACAATTAGATATGAACCATGGTGGTATATCCCCTATTGATAGATCCATCATTGATCGATGTGTTGCGTTAGTTTATCAAGATGCACAAAAAGGAAACTACACACCTACATTAAAGCATCTCTATAACAAACTTCTAGAACAAGAAGAACTGGAAGCAAAATCACTCGCAATCAAACTAGAACTATTTACCAATGGATCATTAAACATATTTGCACATGAAACCAATGTAGATATCAAATCTAGAATTTTATCCTTTAATATCTTCAATCTAGGAAAGCAATTAAAAACAATGGGATTACTAGTTATAACAGATGCAATCATTAATAGAGTCAATGAAAACTGGAGAAAAGGAAAAAGAACACATGTATTTATAGATGAAATTCATGTCATTTTTGAAAATGAAGAAAGTGCCACCTTCTTTGCGTCCGCATGGCGACAATTTAGAAAAAGAGATGCCTACCCTACTGGTATTACACAAAATGTTAAATACCTTCTTTCATCTCAACAAGGAACATCTATGTTATCAAACTCTGAATTTATTGTTATGTTGAATCAATCTGCCAATGATAGAGAAGATTTAGCGAATCTATTAAATATCTCTGAAGAACAGATGGGATACATTACAAATGCACAAACAGGTTGTGGATTAATTAAGTATGGAGGATCTATAGTACCTTTTATCAATAAAATGCCAAAAGGAATGTTATATGATCTAAATACAACGAAACCTAGCGACAGAAAATAACATTGTTGAGTATATTATATTTGTGATATTATTCCTTTAGTTAAAGGAAGATATAATTTATTTTAAGGGACTAATCATGAAAAAAATTATCATAGGACTTTTATCAATTATCCTATCTTGTAATTTCACTTTAAGCATTTATGCTCAAAATAATGAAGAAGAGACTTATGAAGATAGTTATGAGGATACTATTGGGAATGTAGCAGGTTATTTACAGACAAGTATAAGTACAACAAAGAATATTAGATATGAATCTAGATTCTATGAAAATCCTACTGGAGGTCATGGGTTTGCTGCTGAAAGTGCCAACAATTTAAATGATCTTTTCAAAGGAAAGAATGGTAAAGTAGTTGGTTCTGACAACATAAAAGATGGTGCTGATAGAATTATTAAAAAAAGGAACGGAACAATTATACAGATACAAGACAAGTATTATAGTACAGCTTCAAATTCTGTAAATGCTGCTTTTTCGGAAGAAGGGAATTATCGGTATTATATTAGCGATAATTCACCTATGATGCTAGAAGTTCCAAGTGATCAATATGATGATGCTGTAAAGCTATTTGCAAAAAAAATAGAACAAGGACAAGTACCGGGAGTCACAGACCCTAACGAAGCATCAAACATTGTGAAAAAAGGAAGTGTAACATACGAACAAGCCGTGAATATAACAAAAGCCGGAAATATTGATTCTTTAATTTACGACGCAAAGAATGGAGCTATCATTTCTACAATATCAATGGGAATTTCATTTACAATGGATTTCGTATTAAGTACTTTAAACGGTAATTCAGTTGAAGAATCATTAAAAAGTGCTTCTTTATCCTCACTAAAAACAGGTGTGTTGACTGAAGTGATATATGTTTTATCTAGTCAATTAGCAAAAACAAATGCTGCAAATGTTTTCACACCAATCTCATCAAACTTAGCGAGTGTTTTAGGTAAAAATACGAGCGATACTCTAGTTACCTTGTTTGCTTCAAACGGAACTAAAACAACTACAGGCGCTGTTACAAAAGTATTAAATAGTCAGTTGTTAGTTAGTGCCGTTGTGCTTACTGTAATGGCTACTCCAGATGTAGTTGATTGTTTTAAAGGAAGAATATCAGCACAGCAACTTGCTATCAACCTAGCTACTTTAATTGGTGGAATGGCTGGAGGCACAGTTGGAACAATTGCTGGTGGTGCTTTAGGAAATTTAGTTGTCCCTGGAGCAGGTACTACGATTGGAGCAATTGCTGGTGGAACAGCTGGTGGCATAGCTGGATCTTGGGGAACTTCAACACTTCTTTCTACCGTGTTTACAACAGATGCAGAAGATATGTATGAAATTATTTTAAATAAATTTACATCTTTAGCAGATAGTTATGTAATAACCCAAAGTGAAGCAGATGATTTAACTCAACAATTACAGTCAAAATTACAAGAAGAAACATTAAAAGATATGTATGAAAGCGATGATAGAGATACATTTGCAAATAAGTTATTAACACCTTTATTTGAAAAAACTGTTAAAAGCAGAAAGAAAGTCACCGTACCAACAGAACTTGAAGTACGCAAAAGCCTTTCTAATCAGTTATCAGATGTAGTTTACATTCATTAATAAGAGGAAAAACCATGAATAAACAATCCTTACTTAGTGTCCTAAACAAATATGTTGATTTCGAAGAAAAAAATATTTTATTCAAAGAAATCGAAACACAAAATCTTTCTTTAATCAAATTACGTGAAATTATATATTCAATCGGAAATTTATTAGAAGAAGATGAAACTAATCGCATTTTTATATGCACAGTAAAATCAGGCCATCTTAATTTAAATACTGCATATGTAGCTATTCAATTATTAGATAACAAAGTATCTTTTGCTATTTATGCACGTGAAGGTTTGATTAAGCAAAATACTAGCAAAAAAGTTTTAGATTTATTTATAGAAATAATTAATAAAGCCATGAAAAAAAGTAAAGGAAATCCTAAAAAATACTTTTTAATACTCTTCCTGATTATTATTTCTGCAATTGGTATACTTTTCATCCCAAAGTATTTAAGTTTAGATGATGCTATTTTATGTACTAAACAATATAATTCTACAATTAAAGAATATAATCGATCAGTGGAAACATACAATGCAATTGCAAAAAAATCTTTTTTAGATAATATTGATGGCTATTTATCGGAGTATGATAAATTGTCAACTCAAAGCACTAATTCAAAAGATGTTTGGAATTCTTTATTTAATGGAAATTCTGTGACTACAATAAAAGAAGATATTAACACATTAACAGAAATGAAATATTCTATAGACACTAAAAGTGAAATTGCAGCACAACTAATTAACCCAAAAGAAGAATGGGTAATTAGTAAATTAGAAAATTGTACAGATTTATCAAATATTCAAGCTGTTACAGAATCTAATGATCCAAATAAATTATTAAACAAGGATGGCGGATATACTTCAACAATATATTTCACTGTTAATCAGATATCCAATGATGATAATGCCAATTCAATCGAATTAGGTACAGATGGTGGTGGATGTATTGAGGTTTATAAAAATATAGATGATGCTAAATCACGTTGTACTTATTTGGAATCATTTAACAATTCAATTTTAGCAACTGGATCTTACTCATTAATTGGAACTATGGTTGTTAGAACATCTTACCAATTAGATGAAGAATCACAATATAATTTAACAGATGAAATATTTGAAAGTTTAACTAACAATTAATTTTTCGAGTTAATTGTTATATAGATTTTAGTTGTCAATATGAAAATATATGTTATCAGCTATTTTTATTAGTTATCAACAGTTTCCACAGTTTTCAACATAAAAATCGGTAAAATTAGTCAAAAAATGGCACAAAGTGTGAAACCTTTTATTTATTGATTGATGGTAATATCTATTTACTAATAAATATAGTCGAAATTATTGGCATACTAATAGCACTATAAAGCTATCAATTATTAAGAAAAGAGGTAAGTATGAAAACAGAATTAAATTATGGTGAATTAGAAAATTGCAGTATTACTGAAGCAGAATCTTTAGATATTCTAGATGAAAGCTTCGAAGAAGGATTGGATAGATTGATGGAAGAATTAAATCACAAGCAAGATTATCTAATTGATAAGTATATTAATTCAGATGATCATAATACAGATTATTTTTTTGAAGAACTGTCTTATTACCAAGATTTAAGCATAAACATTTTATCAATGATGATTAAACTTAGAAATCAAGATTCAAAATCCTGAATTACAGCTTTGAATATGAAGAATTTATATAACTTGTAGGTTAACTTCTACAAGTTTTTTTACATATAAGGAGGCTACCATGAAAGACATCAAAACCAAACAAAAATATCTTTCTATTAAAAAGAAAGATAAACAAAAGAATATAAAACACTATATTAAACAGCAAAGCATTGCAACAAAACCATCTAGAAATGCCAAAGAAGAAAACACTTCTACAAATGCTAATGTACAAGCCACGAATAAAATTAGTACTACTGCTAAACAAACATTGCTAGAAACAAAACACAGAACTACAAAATTCATTAAACAAAAAAGAGAAGAATATCGAATGAAATCATCATCAATTGATTCATCTACTACAATCAATGATTCATCACAAGACACTAAGATTCAATTGAATGATTCCCCTATTTTTTCATCTCATCCAACAAATGTCATTCATTCTACAAATGATCATTACACATACAAAGCAAAACATTTTGTTATGAATAAAATAAATGATTCTAAAGTAAAAGAAGCAACAAACAAAATAACATCTACACCTATTCTAAAAGAATCAAAGAAAGTAATTCATTCAACAATAGTATTTATTAAACAGAGTGTTACAAATATAAGTACACTCTTTTCTTTTGGAACAGGATTAATTCTATTAGTAGTGATTACTTTATTCATCGGAACATTCTCTGTATTAGCAAACGATGGTGGTTCTAATACTGAAATATATTCTTTAAGTGAAGAAGTGTTAGCGTATGAAGAAACCATCACAAAATACGCAACACAATATGGAATTGAAAGCTATGTTTCTTTAATTGAAGCAATCATGATGCAAGAATCAAGTGGTAAAGGAAGTGATCCAATGCAATCTAGTGAATCAGGGCACAACGAAAAATACCCTAGAGTTCCTAATGGTATTACAGATGCTGAATACTCTATTGAAGTAGGTGTTCATACATTCTCAGATTGTTTATTGAAAGCTAATGTTACGGATACATCCGATACTGAGCATATCTATCTAGCACTACAAGGATATAACTATGGTAGCGGATATATTGATTGGGCAATCAGTAACTTCAATGGTTATTCTAAATACAATGCACAACTTTATTCTGATAATAAGAAACAAGAATTAAATACATCCGTCTATGGTGATCCTGAATATGTAGATCATGTTATGAGATATGTTGGTATTACATTTAGAGGTGGTACTAATCCAAACTTTAATAACTTAGAAGCGTGGATAACAAAGAATCCATACGCTCAAGCAGGTTTATATGGACAATGTACATGGTTTGCTTGGGGAAGATTCTATGAGATATATGGATATGATCCAGGATTTAGAGGAAATGGATGGGATTGTGTAGATGAGCTACTTGCTGCACATCCTGATAAGTTTGAACGTTCTACAACCCCAAAAGCAGGCGCTGTATTTTCCGGTATTGGTAAGAACCATGTTGGTATCGTTATTGCTTATGATGGAACAAACATGACAATTCAAGATGGTAATTACGATGGTATTACAAATACATTTGAAGACGCAAAAAGTGACTGGAAAACAGTCACTTATACACTAGATGAATATCGTATCAGAATGGGTGGTGTAGTGTTTGCTAATCCAAAATGATACCTAAATTACGAATTCTTATGCATTCATTAATCAATATTAAAAATCAAAACAATTATCTATAAGAAAATAATAAATTATTTTCCATTTGTTTTCACTTGGTAATACAATTTCTTTTATATTATCTTTTACATACATAGATACATTTGAAACATTGGATTCTGTAATGACTAAATTATTGAATGTTATACCATCGTTTTCTAATGCATTAACATAATTATCTTGTCTAGCACCAGATTCACTTAAAATATATTTTTTCTTACACCTATAATAAATATTTTGAATTTGTTTTTTTACATCACATAAATCCGACATCACTTCATCATAATTTAATTTGATGACATTATTCGTTATTTCTATTGGTTGTGTTGTAAGAATAATTTGATAATCTTCATAATTTATATCGCCTATTTCTGAAATCATATACTTTCTTTTTATTGATAACAAATCATTAAGCTTCTCATTCACTCTATGTATCAAAGCATAATCTTCCACTCTTTCAGAATCATAGATAAACGCACAATCCAACTTATAATTCAATTTCGGCATCAATTCTAAAAGTAATAATGCATAGAAAGATACTTCGTCACTTGATAATTTCTTATTAAGATAATCTTCTAATGGTTTTACAATCTTTGATGCAACATAATACGCCATCGGATATTCCATCATCAATTTGTCTTTTTGCTTGTTATAAATTTGAATGTTGTACTTACCTCTTATTTCTGCGGATACGGTATGAATAATCAAACAATTCATATATGATTCATTAGGAATCATAAGGTTATAATGATTTTCCAGTATTTGTTTCATCTCATTTGAAATTTTTTTAATATGCGTTGGTACAACAAAACTATCTACGCCAAAATTCTTCTGGTCTAATGTTCTATTTCCCCATAGATATAAAGAAACATAATATGCTTCTGCTTCATTAAAAGACGATATAAGTCCTTCATTCACCATGCTACCCATCAGATATATTGCGACATAGAATATGCCAACATGTTTATCCCATTTCTTTGTTTCTGCATCATCAATTAAAATACCTTCTCTGATACGTTTTGTTGCGATTGCTAGATAATCTATGATTGCATCTGTTAAATAGCTAGGAATGTTCATATTATTTGTTACAATACAATTCTGTACTAACATAGTTACCTTTTTCTGTACAACGAGATCTTTATTATCCAATGGAGAAATAACACAATTTAATAAACATTGTCTAATATTAAATTCACTTCCAATTACTTTATATCCATAATTTGGTTTCATATCTAACTTCAAATCATATTGTTGTAATGTTTCTATTACTTCCTTCATATCATTTGAAATTGTTTTTTCAGATACATATAAATCTTCAGAAAATTGTGCACGTTTAAAATAAGAATTCCCAAATAATAGCTTTGCTAGAATATAGTGATATCTTGCAGATTTACCATCTGGATAATCTTTTTCATGAAGATAATATTTTCTTTTCCATTCACTATATTTCTTTTCATCTTCAATCAAAAGTCGAAAACCTTTACTAGACTTTGCTTCAATATAAGCTCCACTATTCCGCATTTCTTCTTTTAAATGTTTTAATTTATTTCGGATTGTCTTTTCACTTAACCCTGTTTCTTTTGTTAATTGAGTAGTGGTTTTCCAATCCTTTTCTAGATTCAATAAGATGTTAATTTGTTCTTTCATATACAAAAGGATTATATCCTATATTTGAGATATAATCCTTACCTAATTAGTTATTTTCTTCTTTACAACATTGTGCATCGTATGCTGAGATAAATGGTTTAAAAATGAGATAAGAAACCACTAACATGATTGCAAATACAATGACTGCTTTCCAATCTAATGTGCATAAGTATGAGAAGAATGGGAATGGTATATTACTAGAAGCCATGATTACTGC
>CAVFDO010000027.1:0-20942 GCA_963621095.1 bacterium | reverse complement strand
GGATTGTCTCTGTTTTATTTGCGTATATCACAAATCGCAAGTATGTATTTGAATCAAAGAATACTTCAATGATGAATGAACTAATGAAGTTTATTAGTGCTAGACTTTCTACTGGTATTATGGATATGATACTGATGTGGTTGTTAGTAGATATATTGGCTTTCAATTCTATGGTTAGTAAAATTGTGGTGAATGTATTAGTAGTTGTTTTAAACTATATTCTTAGCAAAGTTTTTATTTTCAAGGAGAAAGAATAATGGAAACTATTAGTGTAATCGTACCATGTTATAACGAACAAGAATCGTTACCATATTTCTATGAAGAAATTGATAAAGTTTCTAAAGAAATGAAAGAAGTTTCTTTTGAATTCATATTTGTAAATGATGGCTCTAAGGATGAAACGTTATCTATATTAAAAGAATATGCATCAAAAGATGAAAGAGTAAAATACATATCTTTTAGCCGGAACTTTGGAAAAGAAGCCGCAATCTATGCAGGCTTTGAAGCATGTAAAGGGGATTACGCAACTTTGATGGATGCAGATTTACAAGATCCACCTTCTTTACTACCAGAAATGTATCAAGCAATCAAAGAAGAAGGATATGATAGCGTCGCAACGAGAAGAGCTACACGTAAAGGAGAACCACCAGTACGTTCTTTCTTTGCGAAGATGTTTTATAAGATCATTAATCATATATCTGATGCAGATATCGTAGATGGTGCTAGAGATTATCGTTTAATGTCTAGGGCAATGGTAGATACGATTCTTTCAATGGGAGAATACAATCGTTTCTCAAAAGGTATCTTTGGATGGATTGGTTTTGATACTAAGTGGATTGAATATGAAAATGTAGAAAGAGTAGCTGGAGAAACAAAGTGGTCTTTCTGGAAATTGTTTAAATATTCTATAGAAGGCATTACTGCTTTTTCGATAGAACCATTACAGATAGCTTCTATATTTGGTGTTTTATTTTCATTTATTGCGTTAATCATGATCATCGTAATTATTGTTAGAACGTTGGTATTTGGAGATCCTACAAGTGGATGGCCTTCATTAGTATGTATTATTATGTTGATTGGTGGAATTCAATTATTATGTATTGGAATCTTAGGACAATATTTATCTAAGACATATTTAGAATCAAAACATAGGCCTATTTATATCACAAAAGAAACAAATATTCCTAAAAAGAGTAAAGGAGATTAGTGTGGAAAAAATAAAAACTAGTGAAAATTTACGTGATAGTAAAATAACAAATTTTCTTTTTCGATTTGGATTAATTACTTGTGTGATTGTATTGTTCTTTTTAACATTATTTTCCTATTTGTATACATACAGTAGCGCAACAAATATTACAACGAATGGTGTTCTGGCTTGCTATGGTGGTTTGAAAACAATTTCGAAGGCTTTGATTTTTTCGTTTCTTCTATTTTTAATTGCTTTTATTATCAAAATTCAAAAAAAAGATTTGTTGAATTGGGAAATTGTTCTTTTAATTTGTGTTGTAGTAACTTTTATTTTTCAAGTATGGTGGGTTTCAGCTTTAAATGTTGATTCAACGTATTATCATGATTCAAAAATTTTACTGCAATTCGCAGAAGAATTTATTACTGGTGATATGAAATCTTTTAACACATCGCTTGATGGTGTTACGGATATATCCTCTATGTTGCTAGGAACACAATATTTCACATATTATCCATATCAAAGCGGATCATTATACTATTTTGTTTTGATATTTAAGATATTTGGTTTACTGAATGGATATTTGGCTATTCGTCTATTAAATTGTATCTATACTGAAATTATTTTTATTTCTTTGGTAGCTTTATGGAGACTTTATAGTAAAGATAATAAAAACACGATTTGTTTGATATTAATTCTATTTGCTTGTTTACCACTTCAATATTACACAACGTTTATGTATGGCTTCCAAGCTGGGATTATGTTAGCGACTCTATTTATAACATTTTATACATACGCAATCTACAACAAAAATCATCTTAAGAAGTCTATTGCTTATTTCATATTAGCAATTATTTCGTTTGTGTTTATGGTGATTATCAAATCGTCATTAATGATTGTTGGAATTGCGGCTTTTCTCATTTCTTTTATTTCATTCTTTAGAAAGAAAGAAAGAATTATTTCAATTTTAGGTATTATAACATGCATATTATCGTTTCTATTATCAAGTTATGCTTCTAAAATTCCTGTGGCGATGTTAGAAAATAAACTTGGTTATTCATTAGGAAATGGCATTCCTAAAGTTGCGTGGATTGCGATGGGTCTAGATGATAATAATAATGTTGCAATGGATTCCTCAATGCCAGGTTGGTATTCTGGATTTTCACAAACTATAAAAATTGAATGTATGAATGATGAAGAGGAGATGAAGAGTTTATCATATGAAGCAATTCTTTCTTCAATGAAAAGATTTTCTAGTGATCTAGAATATACAAAATGGTTCTTTTCGCAGAAAATCGCAACAGAATGGTTTGTTCCAGATTTCCATGCAAGTTATTTTTCATCAATTACTTATAAAGACGATGGAACAGGGAATGAAACAGGAAAATTGTTTTATCTAGATGTGAATGATACTACTGATCAAGGAAAGAAAGTAAATAATGTATGGAATATCTGTGAAGGAACATATAAGTTCATGGATGGTTATCAGTCTTTTATTTATATATTCGCATTTATTTGTTGTGTAATATTACTGAAAAGAAAGATGATAGAAACACATTTGGTTGTTCTTCCTTGTGTATTTATTATTGGATTTTTTGTTTATGTTTTATGGGAAGCACAATCTCAATATTTAATGCCATTCTTTGTATGGCTGATTCCTTGTGCTGTTTATGGCGCTGTTTCAGTAACTTCTTCCATTCAATCAGCAATCGAAAAACATACTCAGCATGAGTGTGAAAATTAATATTTATGTTCATTACATTTTATTGATTAATCTACAAATATTAACTATATTATTTAAGAAAGTTAAGTGTGAGGCAAGAAATGATTAGAAATTCTAAAGAACTTAATGTTTTAAACGGGGAAAAAGTTTATTTGGTGAGTGATGAGAGTGATATTGTTGCGCGTTTATATCCAATTTTGAAAGATAAAGGAGTAAATGTAGTAGGGGTTATTCCTTTTTCAATCAAACATGTTTTATTTGATACACCAGAGAACTATTGTTGTTTAAAGAAATTAAGTCTTTCTGATTATGATGGAACATCTAAGTTGATTGTTTGTACATTAGAAGCAAATAGAAGAAAAGTAGTATCTGAATTATTGAATCATGATATCTACAATTTTTTGATGTTACATGCTTCTTATACGCATATGTTATCTGGTGCTATTCCTAGAGGAATTGTATCTTATTTCAAAGATTCAAATTATTTTGCGTATGGATTTGAAGATGTAGAGAATTATCATTCTATTTTATCTAAAAAAAGTAATCCTAAAGAATTTAAAGCGAGATTTGAAATTAATAATGGATTTAATTATTTTTCAAAATACAACAAGATAGATTTAAATACAGATGAATTACAAAATACGTTTGAAAAGTCATTTGGTAAGTATACAGAAATAGAATCACTTCCAGTAACAGAAGAATCTAAAAAGAAGTTTGAAGAACTTTGTACAATTTATTCTATTCGCAGTCATTTTGATACGGTTAGTTTAAATGATGAAGTACCTCCATATATCACACCATTACAAGCTGGTGCAGCTTTAACAGATAAAAAGATGTGTGATTTGAGAGATAATACTGGAGATAATATTTCTGAAAGAAATGCAGATTTCTCTGAATGTTCAGCGATTTATTGGGCTTGGAAGAATGGTGACTTAAAGAAATATGTTGGTGTATGTCACTACAGAAGATTCTTATCAGCGAATACTGCTGAATTAGTAGGTGCTTTTGAAAATGATGTAGATGTAGTGAACACAATTCCTACGTTAATTCATCCAACTGTATTACAATTCTTTAAAAAGATTGCATTCTATAAGAAAGACTATACTTTGATGCAAGAAGCAATTCAAAAGATGTTCCCAGAATATGTTGAAACAGAAAAACAATTGGGTGATGGTTTTTTCTATTTGGCTTGTAATATCTTTGTTATGAAGCGTGAATGGTTTAATAAGCTATGTGAATTTGTATTTGGTATATTGTTATACATGGATGATTATTATCATGAACATGGTCTTGTTAGAGGTGATAGATATGCAGGCTATTACTTTGAATACTTGTATTCTGTATTCATCATGAAACATGCATCAGAATTAAAGATTGAATACACACATATGGGTTATTTGGCTACAAAACAAGTTAAAGAAGCTTATTATGCGAATATTACATACAGTCCTATTGGATTAAAGAAGGTAAAAGCATATCAAAGAACATTACCTCAAAGAATCTATGATTGTGTATGTGATAATGGTATTAGCTATGCATTGATTTATTTGTTAAGAAAGATTATTAAAGGTGCTTTACATAAAGGAAAACCTAATGAAGATCCTTATGTAAAGAAAGATGAGTTAGATGATAACTTTGATTTCCCATCTATTAATGATGACTAAAAAATGATAATTAGTTAAAATAGTACTATGATTGTGAGGAATGGATATGGATATAAAAATATTTGTAGCTTGTGATAAAGATTCTTATGTGCCAGATAATCCATTCCTTTTTCCTATTCAAGTAGGATCTGTTTTAAGTAAAGATAGATATGTAAATATGTTGCATGATGATACAGGTTCTAACATATCTAGAAAGAATCGAAGTTATTGTGAATTAACAGCGTTGTATTGGATATGGAAGAATCAGGATTGTGATTATTATGGTTTGTTTCATTATAGAAGATACATGTGCTTTGATGAGAGTTTGAAAGAAAACGATTCAATAGGCAATGTAGTACGTGATACATTGGATTCTTCTACATTAGAAGAATTGGGTATTACTACTGAATTGATGGAATCATATATAGTTAATCATGACGCAATTGTTGTTCGTCCTAGAAAGATATTAGCTGTTGATAATGTATATAAAGAATATGGAGATCCATATACACAACATATAGAAGATTTAGGTGTAGTGATTGATATCATTCATGAAAAGTATCCTCAGTTTAATGAGAGTGTGAAAGAATACTTAAATCAAAGATATGCATATGATTGTAATATGTTGATTATGAAGAAAGATATCTTTCAGGATTATTGTTCATGGTTATTTTCTATCTTGGAAGAAGCAGAAGATAGAATTAATACAATTAACTATGGTATTCAAGAATATAGAGTATTTGGTTATTTAGCTGAAAGATTGTGTGGTATTTATTTTACATACTTAAAGAATAATGGTGATGTTCGTGTTGGTGAATTACCTAAGGTATTATTTAAGAATACAAATAGAATACAAATGATTGAAAAGAAGAATGATTGTATTCCTGTAGTGATTGAATGTGATGATAATCATGTATATCAATTGAGTGTATTGATTGAATCATTAAGAAAGAATACAGATAGGGATTTAGATATCATTGTTGTTCATAAGGATATTAGTAGTAAGAATATAGATATTATGAAAAGACAATGTGATTGTACATTTGTAGAAGGTAATATCTTTGATTGTTTATCTTTATTGAAGTATGAGAAATGTATTTGTTTAAGTACAGATGTTGTTGTGAATGATGATATTGGTTTGTTATATGCTATTGATTTAGGGAATCATTTGATTGGTGGTTGTAAAGATATCGTAAGTGCGGGTTGCATTAATCGCAAACAATTTCATCAAAAAGAATATATTCAAAATGAACTAGGTATTGATGATCCATATCAATATATACAAAGTAATGTATTGTTAATAAATGTAAAGAAATATCAGAGTAAGAAAATAGATACTTCTATTGATTATAAGAATGGATTACAAGATACATGGAATGTGATAGGTAGAAATGATGTGTTTTATTTATCACAGAAGTGGTGTGTGATGATGGATTGGGAAGATGTATATTCTGGTAAGTGTAGAATGGAATATATGAAGATGGCACCTAGAGATTTGTATTATGATTATTTAGATGCTAGAAAGAATCCAAGTATTATTAGCTATGATAGTTATCAGAAACCATGGGAATGTGTAGATTGTGATATGAGTGATTATTTTTGGAAGTATGCGAGAAGTACACCATATTATGAATTATTAAAGACAATGATTTGTAGTTCTATTAGAAATGATAAATATATATGTTCTTTGCCAGAACTTGTTGTTTTACAAAAGGGAAAGAAACAAAGAGCGTTGGAATGTATTGTGG
This sequence comes from bacterium, assembly GCA_963621095.1. GTDB lineage: Bacteria > Bacillota_I > Bacilli_A > Erysipelotrichales > Erysipelotrichaceae > Bulleidia. Next base: position 14,642 of record CAVFDO010000027.1, on the reverse strand, counting down.
AACATGGTTTGAGTTATTCTTTGATTCATTTGATAAGAAGAATTTATAGAAGAATGACAGGAAAATATAAAGTAGTGAATGGAGAAAGAATTTACGATTAAAGGAGAAGATAAAATGTACGATTATTTAGTAGTAGGATCAGGTTTATTTGGAGCTATCTTCGCTCATGAAGCTAAACAAGCGGGTAAAAGTGTATTGGTGATAGATAAGAGAAGTAATATCGCAGGTAATGTTTATACAGAAGATGTAGAAGGTATCCATGTACATAAGTATGGAGCTCATATCTTCCATACAAACAATACAGAAGTATGGGAATATGTACAGAAGTTTGCGACATTCAATCGCTTTACAAATAGTCCAGTAGCTAACTATAAGGGTGAATTATATTCCATGCCTTTTAACATGTATACATTTAATAAGATGTGGGGTGTAGTTACTCCTGAAGAAGCACAGGCAAAGATTGATTCTCAAAGAAAAGAAATTACAGGAGAACCAAAGAATCTAGAAGAACAAGCAATCTCTTTAGTTGGTAGAGATATCTATGAGAAGCTAGTAAAGGGTTATACAGAAAAACAATGGGGTAGAGATTGTAAAGATCTACCAGCATTCATCATTAAAAGATTACCTGTTCGTTTAACATTTGATAACAATTACTTCAATGCATTATATCAAGGTATTCCAATGGGTGGATATACAAAGATGATTGCGAATATGTTGGATGGAATTGAAGTACGTCTAAATGAAGATTATCTCTTAAAGAAAGATAAATATGATGCGATGGCTAAGAAAGTAATCTATACTGGACCAATTGATGCATACTTTAACTATGCATTAGGTAATCTAGAATATCGTTCTGTACGCTTTGAAACAGAATTACTAGATAAACCAAACTATCAAGGTAACGCAGCAGTTAACTATACAGATAGAGAAACACCATATACAAGAATCATTGAACATAAATGGTTTGAATTTGGAAAAGATGATAATGGAAATGATATTCCTAAGACTGTTATTTCTAAAGAATATTCTTCAGAATGGAAACCAGGTGATGAACCATACTATCCTGTGAATGATGAAAAGAATAGTGCATTATATGCGAAGTATAAAGAACTAGCAGATAAAGAAGAAAAGGTTGTATTTGGTGGTAGACTTGGTGAATACAAGTACTATGATATGGACGCTACAGTCGCATCAGCATTAGAATGTGTAAAAAAGAATCTTCATTAATTTTGCAAATAATGCGAGAATCTATGATAATATTACTGAACGTGCTTTGATGCATGGAGAGGTCATAAATGGAAAATAAAAAGAAATTACCACTTTGGACAAGGGTATTGCTTATATACTTATGCTTTGTTTGTTATTGCTTATTATGTTTTGTGATTGGTGGTAAAGACATTCAATTGAAGAGAGTAGATTCTTCAGATATTGTTGAAACAGATAACTTAGGTGAATTGTTGAGTGATGCTCCAATTGAACAGACATTTACTGCAGACACTGTTGTAATCAATTCTGTTACGGTTAAAGTTGGTACATATGATAGAGCCAATACGGTAGATTTAAATCTAGAATTATTAGATGGTTCTACAGTGATTGGTACAAGTACAATTAGTTCTACTTCTGTTAAGAATGGTGATAATGAGTTTGATTTTGGCGACAATATTACAGTGACACCAGGAAAACAATATACATTACGTTTGTCTTCACCAAATGCAGTGAGTGGAAATGCATATATGTTGTATTGTGGTACACCTATTGAAAACAATGTATCTTTAAAAGTAGGAAGTGTTTCTAAGGATAACTTACAACTAGTAAGTGTTATCAGTGGTAAAGTGAATGAACCATTAGGAAAGTTCTTTATTGGTGGAATCATTGTGATATTGATTGGTGGTGCAGTATATATTGCTCACATGGCAATTTCAGAAAAGAAGGGAAAGATGACATTAGGTATGCAGTTAATGAATGCCTATCATCAATATTCTTTCTTGATGCAACAATTAGTTGGTAGAGAATTTAAAGTTCGTTATAAGAGAAGTTTCTTAGGTATCTTATGGAGCTTTGTTAACCCATTATTAACAATGATGGTTCAATTCTGTGTATTTACATTGATCTTTAAATCATCAATTCCAAATTATATTGTGTATTTGATCATTGGTATTACGTTTTTTAACTTCTATTCAGAAGCTACTAATGGTGGTATGTTATCAATCTTAAATAACGCACAATTGATCAAGAAGGTTTATGTTCCAAAATACATTTATCCTTTATCACAAATCTTCTCCGCATCAATTAACTTTGGTATTTCATTGATTTTGATGTTTGGTATTTCATTTGTGACAGGCATTACACCAAACTTGTATATGTTATTGATTCCATACGCAATCATTTGTGTATTCATTCTAAATACTGGTGTATCTTTATTACTTGCGACAGGAATGACATTCTTTAGAGATGTACAGTTCATTTATAGTGTATTTATGACTGCGTTGACATACGCAACACCAATGTTCTGGGAAATGTCAATGATTCCTAATAAGTATCTTTGGATCTTCAAGTTAAATCCAATTGCGGATATTATTATCTTTGTACGTGAGATTATTCTAAACCATAGATATCCTGGTACAGATATTGCGATATTGATGCTTGTAATTCCTTTTATTCTATTCTTAATTGGTGTTCAAGTATTCAAGAAGAATCAAGATAAATTCATCTTGTATATTTAGAGGTAAAGTATGGCTGAAGAAATTATTCAAGTAAAAGATATTGTTGTTCGTTATAAGATAGCGAGTGATCAAGTTTCTAGTTTAAAAGAATTCGCAATTAAAAAGTTGAAGAAAAGTATCACAGAAAAAGAATTCCTTGCATTGAATGGGGTAAGCTTCAATGTGGAAAAAGGAGATGTAGTAGGTATCGTAGGAAGGAACGGTGCAGGTAAATCAACACTTCTTAAAGTTGTTTCAGGCATTCAGAAACCCGCTTCTGGTTCTATCACATTACATGGTAGAGTTGTTCCTATGTTGGAACTTGGTGCTGGATTTGATATGGAACTATCAGGTAAAGAAAATGTCTATCTCAATGGTGCAGTACTTGGTTATACCAAAGCGTTCTTAGATGAAAAGTATGATGATATATTAGCTTTCTCAGAACTCGGAGATTTTATCAATATGCCTGTAAGAAACTATTCTTCAGGTATGGTCGCTAGACTTGCGTTCTCGATTGCCTCTATGGTCGATCCTGAAATTTTGATTGTTGATGAAGTTTTGAGTGTAGGTGATGAGAACTTCCAAAGAAAGAGTAAGAATCGTATGGTTGAACTTATGAGTGGTGGTTCTACTGTATTATTCGTTTCACACAACATTGATCAAATCCAAGAAATTTGTAATAAAGCTGTATGGCTAGAACATGGTAAAGTCATTATGACTGGTCCAAGTGATGTTGTTTGTGAAGAATATCGAAAGAGTTTATAGAATATGATAAAATATACCCGCAAAATTGCGGGTATTTTTTTGTGAGGTTTTTATGTTAAAAAAAGTATTAACAGGAATATTAAGTGTGACATTATTAATGAATCAATCTGTTTTATTACATGCTGAAGAAGATGATTCAGATATCGCAACATATGAAGAAGTTGTAGAAGATGAATCTGATACACCACAAACAGAGTGGGGAGAAGACGCTGTAGCTGAAAAGCCAACAGAAGATGAAGATGATGCGTATTCTTATGATACAGATGATCCTATGATGTCTCGTGATGTAGAAACATTCTATCAAGATGAAAATGGAGAAATGTCTGAAGAAGCCGCAATCATGACATTGAGTACAAATTCATTAAAAGAAACAAGTTCTAATTTGATACATCAAAGTAAAGTATCCAATTCTACGAAAAGAATTGGTATTGATGTATCTGAATGGCAAGGAGATATTGATTGGAATACAGTAAAGAATGAAGGCGTTGAATTCGCAATCATTCGTGTTGGATATCGTGGTTATGTCTATTCTAGATTAGTAGAAGATAAGAAAGTTCGCCAAAACATTCAAAACGCAAAAGCAGCCGGTCTTAAAATTGGATTATATTTTTACTCTAAAGCTATCACAACAGATGAAGCGAAAGAAGAAGCAAATTTTGTGAAAAGTGTCATTGGTAATACAATCTTAGACTTACCAATCTTCTTAGATGTGGAATATGATGGAAATGCAGATCGACTATTAAATGCGAATTTATCTAGTGATGCGCAAACAAATATCATTAATACATTTATTTCTACATGTAATGGATATGGATATAGTGCTGGTGTTTACGCAAGTGCTAGTGTATTAGCGAATAAAATGAACGCAAGTTCGATTAGTTCCATTGGATCAATTTGGGTTGCACATTGGACAAATAACACAAACTATTCAGGTACATATAGTTTCTGGCAATATGCAGATAATATTACTTTATCGGGTGTCAGTGGAAATAATGGTGTTGTAGATGCAGATGTTTGGTATGATACTTCAACTTCTGTAGCGATGTATCGTATCTATAATCCAAATAGTGGAGAACATTTCTATACATCATCAACAGAAGAAAGAGACCATTTAGTAAGCTTAGGATGGAACTATGAAGGTGTAGGATGGAACGCACCATCTTCTTCTAATACACCAGTCTATCGTTTATACAATGGAAATGCTGGGGAACATCATTACACAATGAGTGCTGATGAAAGAGATAATCTCGTTCGATTAGGATGGAAGTATGAAGGAATTGGATGGTATTCTGATGATTCAAGAAGAGTAGCTGTTTATCGTCAATATAATCCTTATGCTTTTGCGAATAATCATAACTATACACCAAGTCTAGATGAACATAATTGGTTGATTGGATTAGGTTGGAAGAATGAAGGAATTGGATGGTATGGTGTATGAGTGAAAGAAAAAAGAATTGTTTAACAATATTCATTGTTAATTTAATATTTTCAATTTTGTTTTATCGCTCTCATTATTGGTTAGATACAACACCATTTTCTGTGAAGATCAGAACATATATTGTATGTTTGATTCTAGTAGTTGGATTACCATTACTTGCATATTTCTGGAATCGTTTTAATACATGGATTGGAAATATTCGAACTACAATCAAAGATGCTTTCTTTAAAGTAAAAAATCTTGATCGTAAAGTAGTATTGTTTTCATTGATGCAGTATGCGATTGGCGCATTTGTTGCATGGATCATTGGACATTTAGCTGCGTATGCATTGCATCTCAAACTAGATAACTGGGATTATAACGTTGTTGTGTATTGGTGTTGTTTGACAGCGAGTGTTGTTTTAATTACATTTTGGAAAATGAGAAAGATTGCCGCAAAGAATGTAGAAAAAGTATTCTTTGTGATTACATTGATTGTAGGAATCTTCTTTATATCCGCAACACCTGTAGAAGTTGGTATTTCATGGGATGATGAAATTCATTACCAAAGAACAATGGATTTATTAGATTACTTTGAAGGTCATGGTTATCAAGTAGAAGAACTGCAAACAATGGATTATCAAATGGTAGCTGGTCCTCATTATGGTTACGCAAAAGAAGATCGTGAAGCTAGAAATGAAGCATTGAATAAATCTTTTTCACAAAAGAAGATTAGTGAACAAGGAAATGATATTAGTATTAGTAGTTTTGCGTATATTCCTTATTGTGTTGGATTTATTATCGCAAGAGGTTTATCACTTTCGTATACATTTTCATTCCGTTTAGCGAAATTTATTAATTATTTATTTTATATTTCATTCGTTTATTTCGCACTGAAGAAACTAAGAAGTGGGAAAGTATTGATGGCAACCATTGCGTGCTTTCCAACTGCGTTATATTTAGCAGGATCATTCTCGTATGATCCATGGATCATTGCCTTATCTATGTATGGATTTGCGACATTCTTTGGAATCTTACAAAAAGATGAAAAGATTAAAACAAGTGAACTGGTGAAAATGTTAATATCTTTAGGTTTTGCGTTTATTATCAAAGCAGTTTACTTTCCTGCTTTATTTCCACTTCTTTTCATTCCAAAGAAAAAGTTCCATAGTAAAAAACAACATACATTGTATATCATTGGTGTATTTGCCTTAGCGATAGGTCTTGCCTCAACATTTGTCTTACCAATGTTATTTGGTGGTGGTGCAAGTGAAGCAGGGGATTCTAGAGGTGGAGAAGGTGTAAATACTGCAGGTCAGATTCAATTTATTCTTTCAAACCCTTATCAATTCACAAAGATCATGGCAAAGTTCTTATTCAAAGATTATTTAGCACCATTCAATGCATCTATGTATATTCAAAACTATGCATATATGTCATTTGTATATCAACCACCATTCTATGAATTAAGTGTCATGTTATTCTTCTTTGTGGCAATGTATGATCAAGATGGATTACCAAAGAAAACAAAAGGTATCGCAGTAAGTGGAATCTTTGGAGCATTCTGTGCCATCTTATTAGTCGCAACTGCATTGTATTTAAGCTATACACCAGTAGGATATGAAACAGTCAATGGATGCCAATTTAGATATCTATTACCACTTGTATTTCCTGTTACGTATTTGATTAGTACAAATTATAAGATTACAAAAAAGAATGAGAATTTATTTGTGATTATTCCTTTATTGATTTTTGTTGCGACATTTGTATTTTGGACAGGTGGTAACTTATACGCAGGATATTCAAATTTCTTGTTTTGAGTGAATAAAGCCTATGTAGAATGCTCTTGGATGGAGTTACAGCATAGGTTTTTCGTAGTATGAAGGAGAAATAAGACGGATAGAAAAGTAGTAATAATTGTCAGAAAAGAAAATTTATATCTGAGATTAAGCTCTGGAAAATTAACTTGATGAGGTTGAAAGCACATGATATAACGTAGTTGAATATGTAGGATGAGAGAATTTAGAGGAGGTGTTGTTTGATATGGCTACTTCAAGTGAAATGTTTTTTATTAAAACTGAGAAAAAAAGTGTATATAACATTCAATCAATTGATAATATTCCATCTGTCATTCAATATGGACTTCTTTCATTCAATCATGCTTCAAAAATCAATCATAGATCGATTGCGATGTCGGATGTTCAAAATCTACGTGATAATGTGATTATCCCTAATGGTAATTCATTACACTCTTATGCAAGTGCGTATTTTGATCCACGTAATCCTATGATGTACAAAAGAAAAAATATAGCACAAACGTTATGTGTATTGGCAATTAAAACGAATGTGTTAGATTTTGAAGGAACGATTATTTCAGATGGGAATGCAGCAAGTGAATATAGTCGTTTCTATTCACCGCTGGAAGGAATTGATAGGTTAGATTTTAATTTGATTTATAGTCAATGGTGGACCGATGATGATCTATATGAGAAAGCAAGAAGAAAAAGAATTAAGTGTGCAGAAATATTAGTTCCTGGAAAGATTGATTATGAGTATATTGTTGGTGCAATTGTTGTGAATGAACAAGCAAAGTTAGCTTTGGAAGACAAAGGTTTTCAAAAGAAAATTGTTGTAAGTCCAAATGTTTTCTTTTGGAAGGAGGTGGTTAGATGAAAGTATTACTAGGGAATATTTTTGATAGTAAGTGCGGCACATTAGTTAATACTGTAAACTGTGTGGGCGTTATGGGAAAAGGTATTGCTCTGGAATTTAAAAGTAGATACCCTCATATGTTTGATGAATATAAAGCGCTTTGTAAAAACGGAAAAGTAAAGCCTGGAAAACCCTATCTTTATTGTGATTTAACTGGTGCGTCTATCATTAATTTTCCGACAAAAGATCATTGGAGATCTCCTTCAAAAATCAAATATATCAATGACGGACTTGAATGGTTTCGAAAAAATTATCAACAATTAGGAATTACTTCAGTAGCTTTTCCTCCATTAGGCTGCGGAAATGGTGGCTTGAGTTGGGACGATGTTGGTCCTAAAATGTATCAAGAACTTAAAGATTTACCGATAGAAATAGAGATATATGCTCCATTTGGCACACCAAAAGAAAAATTATCATTAAATTATTTAGAGAAAGCAGAAACAAATTCTAATCTAAGGCAAGGTGCAAAAAACATTCCATTCAATAACAAGTGGCTTTTGATTCTTGAAGTCGTGAAGCAGATAAATCAACAAAAGTATACTTTACATGTTGGTAGAGTAATATTCCAAAAGATTTGTTATGTATTGACTCGCTCAGGAATTGAAACTGGTTTTACTTTTGTGAAAGGAAGCTATGGTCCATATTCTGCACAAGCAAAAGCAATTATCACTGCTTTATCGAATGCAAATCTAATGATTGAAACGCAATGTAATGGTCAAACTATGGTAGAAACACATGTGACAGATAATTTTGTGTTTGATGCTTCTTTATATTCTAATGAAGAACTTCAGTGTTTGGATAAGACTGTAGATTTATTTTGCAGACTAAAAAATACAAATCAAGCAGAGATGATGGCAACAGTCATGTTTTCGTATGATAGTCTTAAGGAAAAGAAGAAAACTGTAAGTGAAAAAGATATTTTTGATGATGTACTTGATTGGAAAAAACATTGGGTAGGTTCGAAGGACGATGAAATAAAACGTACAATTCGAAATCTTGCTATCCTTGGATGGATAAAACCTGAAATTAGTTTCTTGATTGATGATGATTGAAGACTTTATTCATGCATTTATGTAGTTGAAATGTATTTAGCGAAAAAAATTCAAGAATGATAAAAGTGTAAAATCAGCTATTCGAAATCTTAAATAATGAAGTTACAACAATTGAAACATTTACGCAAAATATCGAGGTTTCACATTTCCTAAATTATTTGGCAGAATAGGTGAAGGGGAATTTAAGATTCTGATTTGCTTTGGGAAAGAAAATTTAGAAATGATTGTTTGTTATATTTATTGGATAGTATTCTCCGATATGTGGATGTATTAAATATCATTGAACAGACAGGAAGAGAGATTTCAAAAAGCAGGAAGTCTATGGAGAAAATGTAATTGTTGTAACAATATCATTCAACAAAATAAACGCATGTAGATAATTATAAAAATCCTTTTATCCACAAATGTTAGTAAGTAATAGACAATTAGAAGAATTTGGATTAGATGGATATGTTAAAATGGAAATGTAGAATTTCATTTCCATTTTTTGTGAAATTTGGAGGTAACATGTTATATAGAGTTGAAAGCATGAAAGAGGAAAATGGATACTTAGATTTGAAAGGATTCGCTGTAGGAAATCACGCAGAAGAAGAACTTTCTTATACAACTAAAAATCCATCTGATATTTTTAAAGTAGATAAGACAAGAAGAAATGATGTCGCAATCAAATACTATAAAGAAACAATTGATAATCAATATGGTTTTCATATTGTTATTGATAAAGGAAATACATTGATTATTCAATGTGATTCTGGTTCTTTAGAATTAAAAATCAATGATGCGTTTATCAAGAAGTGTAGATTCAGCATCTATATTCATACGCAAGGACCTTTACGTATGTTGGTGGATTGGTATCGTACAAAGAAAAATCATACGATGACATATGCAGAATGGTATAAGAAAACAAAACCAACAAAAGAAGAATTAGAAAGACAAAGAAAAGAAACAATCAGTGATACAGATCCAAGATTTAGTGTATTAGTTCCTTTATATAACACACCATTAAACTTCTTAGATGAAATGATAGAATCCGTGATAGATCAAACATATGGTAAATGGGAACTATGTTTAGCGGATGGAAGTGATGCAGAACACGTAGACGAGATTCATCAAGAAGTATTGAAGTATGCAGATCCTAGAATCTTATATAAAAAACTAGAAAAGAATGAAGGAATCTCAGGAAATACAAATGAAGCATTGAAGATGGCATCCGGTGACTTTATTGTTCTATTTGACCATGATGATTTGTTAAGAGAAGATGCATTGTATGAATTTGTGAAGGTGATTAAAAACGATGCAGAAGTGGATTGTATCTATTCTGATGAAGATAAGATCAAAGATGGAAATGTACTCGCAGATCCACACTTTAAACCAGACTATAACATTGATATGTTGTGTAGTGATAACTATATCTGTCATTTGTTTGCGGTAAGAAAGACATTAACAGATCAATATGGTGGATTTAGAAGTGAATATGATGGCTCACAAGATCATGACTTTATCCTAAGAATGACAGAACAGGCGAGAAAGACAGCACATGTCGCAAAGATCTTGTACCATTGGAGAGTACATGCCAATTCAACAGCACAGAATCTTGAGAATAAGATGTATTGTTTTACATCAGGCCAAAAAGCAGTAAAAGCACATTATGAAAGAGTATGGCCAGATATCAAGATTGATAAAGTAGAGAATGGGATCAGTCTAGGCATCTATCATACAGTATGGCATTTTGATGAATATCCATTAATCAGTGTAATCATTCCAAATAAAGATCATGTAGAAGACTTAGATAAAGCAATCCGATCTATGATAGAAAAAGGAACATGGCCAAATCTAGAATTCATAGTAGTAGAGAATAATTCAGAAGAAGCAGAAACATTTGCGTATTATGAAAAGATACAAAAAGAATATGAGAATGTAAAAGTAGTGAAGTATGAAGGGACATTCAATTATTCAAAGATCAATAACTATGGAACAAAATACGCAAGTGGTGAGTACTACTTACTAATGAATAATGATGTAGAACTAATAGAACCAGATTCTTTAAAAGAGATGATGGGATATTGTCAAAGAGAAGATGTAGGAATTGTAGGTTGTAGATTACTCTACGCAGATAATACGATCCAACACGCTGGAGTTGTTATTGGAATTGGTGTAGCGGAACATGTATTTAAGAATCATTTATCAGAAGATGATACGTATTTCAATCGAGCAATGATCGCACAAGATTATAGTGCAGTAACAGCAGCGGTGATGTTAGTGAAGAAGAGTATCTATGAAGAAGTGAAAGGATTAGATGAAACATTCGCAGTAGCTTTTAATGATATAGATTTCTGTTTAAGAGTGAGAGAAAAGAATAAACTAGTTGTATATAATCCATATGCATGTTTCCATCACTATGAATCTAAATCTAGAGGCTTAGATACAACAGAAGAAAAGAATGATCGTTTTATGGATGAATGTAATCGTTTCATGAAGAGATGGGATACGTATTATCAGAATGGTGATCCATATTACAATGTGAATTTATCAAAAGAACATTCTGATTATAGTTTAGGACAATAGGAGAATAAAATGACAAATCAGATTCAGTATCATATTGATAGAATGTATGAAGAAAATGGAAAGACATTTATTTATGGATGGGCTTTTGTAACACCATTAGATTACATTCATGAGATTACTTTATATGATAAGAAGAATGAAATCATAGAATCAAAGATTGTACGTTGTTATAGACATGACGTTACACAAGATTTATTGAAAGTATATGATGAAAAAAAGATTGGATTTACGATATCTTTTACGGCAAACATTCATAAACTTGTATTAGATAATACAGAAGAAATTATTCTAGATGGTTTTTCTAAAACAATGATGAATATTAAATATTCCATTGCCAAACTTTTAAACACAACTGCAGAATCGATTCATCGTTTAAAAACAGGAACGAAGAAACCAATTACTTATGCAGAATGGTATAAGAAAACAAAACCAACAAAAGAAGAATTAGAAAGACAAAGAAAAGAAACAATCAGTGATACAGATCCAAGATTTAGTGTATTAGTTCCTTTATATAACACACCATTAAACTTCTTAGATGAAATGATAGAATCTGTGATTGATCAAACATATGGTAAATGGGAACTATGTCTTGCAGATGGAAGTGATGCAGAACACGTAGAAGAGATTCATCGAGAAGTATTGAAATATGCAGATTCAAGAATCTTATATAAGAAACTAGAAAAGAATGAAGGAATCTCTGGTAACACAAATGAAGCATTGAAGATGGCATCTGGTGACTTTATTGTTCTATTTGATCATGATGACTTATTGAGAGAAGATGCATTGTATGAATTTGCGAAAGTGATTAAAAACGATGCGGAAGTAGATTGTATCTATTCTGATGAAGATAAAATCAAAGATGGAAATATACTCGCAGATCCACACTTTAAACCAAACTATAACATTGATATGTTGTGTAGTGATAACTATATTTGTCATTTGTTTGCGGTAAGAAAGACATTAACAGATAAATATGGTGGATTTAGAAGTGAATATGATGGATCACAAGATCATGACTTTATTCTAAGAATGACAGAACAGGCGAGAAAGACAGCACATGTCGCAAAGATTTTGTACCATTGGAGAGTACATGCCAATTCAACAGCACAGAATTTAGAGAATAAGATGTATTGTTTTACATCAGGACAAAAAGCAGTCAAAGCACATTATGAAAGAGTATGGCCAGATATCAAGATTGATAAAGTAGAGAATGGGATCAGTCTAGGCATCTATCATACAGTATGGCATTTTGATGAATATCCATTAATCAGTGTAATCATTCCAAATAAAGATCATGTAGAAGACTTAGATAAAGCAATCCGATCTATGATAGAAAAAGGAACATGGCCAAATCTAGAATTCATAGTAGTAGAGAATAATTCAGAAGAAGCAGAAACATTTGCGTATTATGAAAAGATACAAAAAGAATATGAGAATGTAAAAGTAGTGAAGTATGAAGGGACATTCAATTATTCAAAGATCAATAACTATGGAACAAAATACGCAAGTGGTGAGTACTACTTACTAATGAATAATGATGTAGAACTAATAGAACCAGATTCTTTAAAAGAGATGATGGGATATTGTCAAAGAGAAGATGTAGGAATTGTAGGTTGTAGGTTACTCTATGCAGATAATACAATTCAACACGCTGGGGTAGCAGTAGGTGTTACTGGTATTGCGGGTCATGTTTTCAATGGCATGCCTTCACAAGGAGTCTCTTACTTCAATCGAGCAATGATCGCACAAGATTATAGTGCAGTAACAGCAGCACTGATGTTAGTGAAGAAGAGTATCTATGAAGAAGTGAAAGGATTAGATGAGACATTCGCAGTAGCTTTCAATGATATAGATTTCTGTTTAAGAGTAAGAGAAAAGAATAAACTAGTTGTATATAATCCATATGCATGTTTCCATCACTATGAATCTAAATCTAGAGGTACGGAAACAACACCTGAAAAACAAGAACGTTTCTATCATGAAATTGCATTATTTTTAGAAAGATATAAAGAGTTCTTGAAAAATGGAGATCCAAACTATAATATAAACTTAACAAAGAAATTATTAGATTATTCATTATGTGATATTAGAGAAACTCCATTAGGTTCTGAAGGTTTTACAGAACAAGAAAAAGAGTTTTTTCATCAATATCTTTAAAAGAATGGTCTAGAGGAGAATGATGATGAAAAAGAAAATTGTAAGTTTGTTTTTAGTGCTAACATGTGCAGTATCTATGTTCATGTTACCGGTTCACGCAGTGGATGGTGGAGTAGATATGTATCGACTTTACAATCCAAACAGTGGTGAACATTTCTACACATCTAACGCAAGTGAAAGAGATAATCTAAGACGTGTTGGATGGACATATGAAGGAATTGGTTGGGTAGCACCTGATTATTCTGAATATCCAGTTTATCGTTTGTATAACCAATATGGAGGAGAACATCATTACACATTAAGTATAGATGAAAAGAATAATTTAATTCGTCTAGGTTGGAAAGATGAAGGTATTGGATGGTATTCTGCAGATCCTAATGATGCTTATAGTATTCCACTAAAGCGTGAATACAATCCAAATGCATTCGCAAACAATCACAACTATACAACAAGTGTAGAAGAACATAACTACCTAGTAAGTTTAGGATGGAAAGATGAAGGCAATGCTTGGTACGCAATTGGCTATGGTCGTGCAGATAGTTTGCCTGATATTTCTAACAATACTTCATCTAGTAGTTCGTCAAGTTCATCTTCTTCAACACAAGCATGTAATATATGTGTAGATGGAACGCCAGCATCTGGTGATCCAAGCGCACCTGGAAGAAAGAATGCTTGTTATGGACATGGTGGATTTGCTTGTAATCACTAATAAATATTATATTGACTGTGTTCTATGATAGGCACAGTTTTCTGTAAATGATATAAAGAATGATGAGGAAAAGAAGGGGACGGGATAGATATGCGTAAAATACCTATAAGGTATGATGATTTTGAAGAAGTTCGCAAAAAAGATATTTACTACGTCGATAAAACAAAACTAATTGAAAAAATCATTGAATATAGAGCTGCAGTAAGTTTATTTATGCGTCCTTCTGGTTTTGGTAAAACACTCAATATGAGTATGTTAAAATCATTCTTTGAAATAGGTACAGATAAAACGTTGTTTGATGGCTTATACATTTTAAAGAATCAACAATTGTGTGAAGAATATTTAGGACAATATCCGGTTATATTTTTGAAACTAAAAGAAGTGAGCGGTAAAACATTTGAGGATTCAAAAAGGCAATTAAAGAGAGTGATTGGTGAAGAAGCAAATAGATTTTATTTCCTTTTGGATAGTGATAATCTTGATGCTTCTGATAAAGAGAGATACAAAGCACCAATGTCATTAAGTTAAGAAATTAAATTCAATGACGTAATAAAAGTGTTATG
>CAVFDO010000026.1:0-21274 GCA_963621095.1 bacterium | reverse complement strand
TTCGTAATCGACGTTCCATGGACAACTCCAGTAGGTATCTTCGGATTCTTAGCATCTTCAGGAAATATCATGGGTGCTATTTGGCAGATTGTAATTATCATTGGTGCATCTACATTAATCTATACACCATTCGTAATTGCTGCAAACCGTCAAGAAAAAGCAGAAGCTTAATTCTAAATAGAATGGATGAAGGAACTAGAAAAATATCTAGTTCCTTTTTTCATGTTTTCTTAAAAAGCTTGAATTCTATGATGATAAATAGGATAATATTTACATGGCTGAAAGAGAAAATAAGAAAAAATTAACAAAAGAAGAACTTCACGAAGAAAACGAAAAAATCCGTGCTGAATTACGTGCAAGAAATACAACTAGTGTTGAAGATCAACAAAGATTAGTGCGTGCATTAAGCAAAAAGAATATGCTCACTTATGCACTTGTTATCTTCTTACCTCCAGTTGGAATTTATTTGATTTGGAAGAAAAAAGATGAGTTGTATTTAAATGATCCTTCTGTCTATTTATGGACATTTGTTGGAATTATGGTTATCTTTGCGTGGGTTCAAGAAATTGTAAAAAACTTTGGTTAAGAAATGAAAGAGAAGCGAGAGCTTCTCTTTTTTCGAAGTGGAGTTCATAGTAAAAAAATGGTAAAATAATTCCATGAGAATTATTGATAAGATTCGAAGTAGAGAAAATTTAACTCCAACAGAAAGTACTTTAGCGATTTTTTTGCAAGAACACTCTAAAGAAGCAACTAATATGTCTTTGAATGAACTTGCAGAAACATTGCATGCTTCTAAAAGTAGTATTATTCGTTTCTGTAAAAAACTGGGATATAAAGGTCATAAAGAATTATGTGTTCAATTAGCGAAAGAATTGGATACTTTTGTTTTTAATGGAAAAGAATTGAATTTTTCATTACCTTTTGAAGCGATGGATACAAAACAAACGTTGGCTGAAAAAGTTTATGCGTTGTCAATTGGTGCATTGAATGAAGTTTGGAATTCCATAGATGTTGAAAAAATTAGTAAAGTTGCAAAGATGATCTATGATCGAAAAAAACTATATATTTATGCAGGTGATGATGCACGTTTTGTGGCGGAAGAATTCCAACGTAAATTAAAAAATATTAACTTTCCTGTATTTATGGAAAGTGGAATGAGTTCTAATATTAGACAATCTGTTTTACAAGAACAAGACAGCATTGGCTTATTTATATATTATAGTGAATCTTCTGATGCAATGTTAAAAGTCGCAAAAACATTATCGAATAAAAAAACACCGATGGTTGTAATAACAGGTCCAGATAAAGGTGGATTGTCTGTGTATGGAACTGAAACAATATCTATTTCTTATTATGAACCAACACCTAAGATTTCTGGATATGGATCTTCACTTGCGATGGAATTTATTTTAAATATTTTGTATGCCGAAATATTTAATTTGGATTACGAAAAGAATATGAAGATGATTATTGACGTAGATGATATAAAGAAGAAAATTAGATGACAAAGAGGTATATAGATGGAAGAAGTGATTAAGATAGAAGGTGGCCATCAATTAGAAGGTGAAGTAACGATTTCTGGTGCGAAAAATGCAACGGTAGCGTTGATTCCTGCAGCTGTACTAGCAAATGGTCCGGTAACAATTGTTGGTATTCCACAGATTGCGGATGTAAATAATTTGTGTGAAATATTAAATATATTAAATATTGAAGTCATAAAGGTTGCAGATGATCATTTGATTATTGATCCAACAAACATGAAAAATACTGATCTTGTACAAGATGCAGTCACAAAACTTAGAGCTTCCTATTATTTTATGGGAGCCTTGCTAGGAAAATATGGTCATGTTCGAATGAAGATGCCTGGTGGTTGTTATTTAGGACCTAGACCAATTGATTTGCATATCAAAGGGTTTGAGGCGTTAGGCGCTGAAGTGAAGTTTGAAAAAGGTTGTTATGATATTACTGCCAAAGAATTAAAAGGCACAAAAATCTTTTTAGATATTTCTTCTGTTGGAGCCACAATCAATATTATGATGGCTGCAGTATACGCAAAAGGCCGTACAACGATTGAAAATGCAGCGAAAGAACCTGAAATTATCGATGTCGCAACTTTATTAAATAAAATGGGAGCGAAAGTTCGTGGTGCCGGAACAAATGTTATTACGATTGATGGTGTGGATAACTTAATGGGTTGTTTTCATGAAATCATTCCTGATCGAATTGAAGCAGGTACATTTATTGTGATTGCGGCTGCATGTGCGAAAAAGATGCGTATCAATAATGTGATTCCACAACATTTAGAATCTTTATTATCTAAACTAGAAGAAATGGGTGTAAAGATGAATGTTGGCGTGGATTATGTTGAGATTGAAGAAACTAAAGAGCTCAAAGGAACGGATGTCACAACAAAACCATATCCTGGATTCGCAACAGATTTGCAACAACCTTTAACTGTTTTGATGACACAAGCAAAGGGTGAATCTAAAGTAGAAGATACGATTTATCCAGAAAGATTTAAACACTGTTATGAATTAACTAAAATGGGTGCGAATATCGAAGTACGTAATGGAGAAGCTGATATTGAAGGCCCAACGCCATTAGGAGGAACTGATGTTGTTGCGACAGATCTTAGATGTGGTGCAGCAATGGTTGTTGCGGGACTAATTGCGGAAGGTGTTACAACAATATCTGATATTTATCATATTGATAGAGGATATTCTGAATTAGATAAGAAATTAACAGATTTAGGTGCAAAAATCTGGAGAGAAACAAAGAACTAACAAGGAAGCAGAGCAATCTGCTTTTTGTTTGGAAAAACATTTGTGAAAAATTTTTCACTAATTTATAAAAAGTTTCAGAAAAATGTGGATTTTCTGTGAAAATGATGTTGAACGTCATCAGGAATGTATCTATAATCATAATCATTCTTAACGAGAAAAGTGAGGGAAAAGAAATGGATTTTAGTAAAGTATTAAAAGGAGGAATGGTTGCAGCAATGGCTATGTCATTGGTTGCCTGTTCTTCATCATCAACTGCTGGCTCTACAGCATCTTCATCATCATCTGATGGTGCATTCAAATTAGGCGGATCTGGTCCTATTACAGGCGATGCTGCAGTGTATGGATTAGCTGTTCAACATGGTGCTCAAATCGCTGTTGATGAAATCAACGCTGAAGGAAAAGTTAAACTTGAATTTAAATTTGAAGACGATGAAGCAGATGGAGAAAAAGCTGTTACTGCTTATAACACATTAGCTGACTGGGGTATGCAAGTAAGTCTTGCAACTACAACTTCAGGTGCAGGTCAAACAGTATCTCCTTATTATCAACAAGATGGCATTTTCGCTATCACACCTTCTGGATCTTCTCCAGCAGTAATTTATTCTGATTCTGATAACGAAACAGGTGCTTATGGTAATGTATTCCAGATGTGTTTCTCAGATCCTAACCAAGGTGTTGCTTCTGCGGATTACATTAGTGAACACACAGATTTAGGAACAAAAGTTGGTATTATCTACAGAAACGATGATAGTTATTCTACAGGTATCTATAAGAAGTTTAAGGCAGAAGCTGATGAAGTGGGCTTAAAGGTAGTTGCTGAAGCAGCATTCCAAGATGGAACAACAGACTTCTCAACAGCTGTTAAGGCTTGTAAAGATGCAGGTGCTGATATCGTATTCCTTCCAATCTATTATCAACCAGCTTCACAAATTCTTGTAGAAGCTAACAAGGAAGGTTACACTCCATCATTCTTCGGATGTGATGGTATGGATGGTATCTTATCTCTTGAAGGTTTTGATACAGATCTAGCTGAAGGTTTATATATGCTTACACCATTCTCTGCTGACGCTGAAGATGAAAAGACTCAAAACTTCGTAAAGGCTTATGAAGAAGCTTATGGAGAAACTCCAATTCAGTTCGCAGCTGATGCATATGATTGCGTATATGCAATTGCTCAAGCATTAGAAAATTCAGGCGTTTCTGCTTCTGATTCTACAGCTGATATTACAGATGCTTTGGTTAAGGAATTTACTTCTATGACATTCGATGGTATCACAGGTACATCTGTAACATGGAATGAAAATGGTGAAGTTTCTAAGGCTCCTAAGGCTATTGTAATTCAAGACGGTACTTACGTAAGTGCTGAATAAGATTTAGGATGTATGAGGGCTGTTGATTGCATTGTCAATGACAGCCTTCTTTCTTATTTATAAAAGGAGGATTAGCTATGGCTTTTTTATCTTATTTGATAGGTGGGCTTGGACTGGGAAGCGTATATGCAATTATTGCGTTAGGGTATTCCATGGTCTATGGTATTGCGAAAATGCTGAACTTTGCGCATGGAGATGTCATCATGGTTGGTGCCTTTGTTGCGTATTTGGCGATGAGAGCGGGACTTCCGGTATTCTTGGCAGTTATTTTATCGATAATTGTCTGCACAGTGTTAGGTGTTGTAGTGGAAAGACTAGCTTATAAACCACTCAGAGAAGCATCTTCTCTATCTGTATTGATTACAGCGATTGGTGTTTCTTATTTCTTACAGAATGCTGCGATGTTACTTTGGGGAACAGATACAAAGATTTTCCCAACTATTTTATCTGGCTCATTAACAATCGGTGAGCTTAGTATTCCTTATTTAACATTAATCACAATTCTAAGTTGTGTTGTTATTATGATTGTTTTGACATTATTCATTAACAATACAAAGACTGGTCGTGCGATGCGTGCGTGTAGTGAAGATAAAGGTGCTGCAGCTCTAATGGGAATTAACGTAAACAAGATTATTTCAATTACATTTGCGATTGGATCAGGTTTAGCCGCAATTGCCGCAATCTTGTTGTGTGCTACATATCCATCTGTATATCCTACTTTAGGATCTATGCCTGGTATTAAAGCATTTACTGCAGCAGTATTTGGTGGAATTGGTTCAATTCCTGGTGCGTTCTTAGGTGGATTATTATTAGGTGTCATTGAAAATATGACAAGAGCTTATATTTCTACACAATTGTCTGATGCAATTGTATTTATGGTATTGATTGTTATCCTACTTGTTAAACCTACTGGTTTATTAGGTAAGAAAGTGAATGTAAAAGTGTGAGGTGGATGTTATGAAATTAGTAAAAACACTTTTTGGTCCGAAAACACGTGGACGTACTACTTCATTTGCCATCGTTTTACTTGCATATATCATTATGACTGTTCTACAGTCTGGTGGTAGTATTCCTAGAATGATTACTTCATTACTTGTTCCGGTTTGTTGTTATATTGTTGCGGCAATTGGTTTAAATTTAAATGTTGGTATTTCTGGAGAATTGAATTTAGGACAAGCTGGATTTATGGCACTTGGTGGATTTAGTGCTGCAGTTGTTAATGCGTGTTTATTGAACACAATACCTAATGAAATTCTACGTCTTATTTTATGTATTGTAGTTGGTACGATATTTGCGGGACTTGTTGGATGGTTGATTTCTATTCCAGTATTGAAACTAGAAGGTGACTATCTCGCAATCGTTACATTAGCTTTTGGACAAATTATCATGTCTTTGATCAATAACTTGTATGTTGGTGTTGATTCTGCTGGAATTCATTTCTCTTTCATTAATAATACGATGCAACTTTTAGAAGGTGGCAAAGTTGTTATTTCTGGTCCAATGGGTGTAACAGGTAATTCCGCGATTTCTACTTTTACTGCAGGTGCTGTTTTAATTATTTTATCTTTAGTTGTCGTTTATAACGTCATCTATTCTAGAGAAGGTCGTGCGATTCAAGCGTGTCGTGATAATAAGATTGCAGCAGAGACTGTTGGTATTCATGTATCACATACAAAAACATTGGCCTTTGTTTTGAGTAGTGCTTTGGGTGGTGCTGCAGGTGCTTTATATATGATGAATTATGCATCTGTTGCGGCAACAAAGTTTGATTTTAATACATCAATTTTGATTCTTGTATATGTTGTTTTAGGCGGACTAGGAAATATGACTGGTACGATTATCGCAACTACTGTACTTGTAATGTTACCTGAAATGTTAAGATTCTTATCATCTTATCGTATGCTTGTTTACGCAATCGTATTGATTGTTATGATGATATTAACAAACAATGAAAAAGTTAAAGTTTTCTTTGCGAAACTAAAGAAAAAGGAAGGAGCTGAAGCACATGAGTGAAACACGTGAAAAAGTTCTTGAAGTTAGAAATCTTGGCATTGATTTTGGGGGGTTAACTGCTGTAAATGATTTGGATCTTGATATTTACAAAGGTGAAATCTATGGCTTGATTGGACCAAATGGTGCTGGTAAAACAACAGTATTTAATATGCTTACAAAAGTATATCAACCTACTAGAGGTACAATTACTTTAGCTGGTAAAGATATGGCGAAATTAAATCCTGTTCAAGCAAACATGGAAGGTGTTGCCCGTACATTCCAGAATATTCGTTTATTTACAAATATGACAGTATTGGATAATGTTAAAACAGGCATGCATAATTCTATGAAGTATGGATTATTAACTACCGTTTTAAGATTGCCAAAGTATTATAAAACTGAAAAGGAATCCTCAGAAAAGGCAATGGAATTACTAAAAATCTTTGAATTAGATTCTTTTGCGGATTTAACTGCAGGAAACTTACCTTATGGTGCGCAACGTCGTCTTGAAATTGCACGTGCCCTAGCAACCAATCCAAAACTATTATTATTGGATGAACCAGCTGCTGGTATGAATCCGCAAGAAACAGAAGATTTGATGGCAATGATTCGTAAGATTCGTGACCATTTCAATATTTCAATTCTATTGATTGAACATGATATGAAATTAGTTATGGGTATTTGTGAAAGAATTACAGTATTAAACTTTGGGCAAGTTTTAGCACAAGGTTTACCTGCTGAAATTCAAGCGAACGAAGATGTTGTAAAGGCGTATATTGGAGAGTGAGGGCTTAGAGAATGCTGAAGATAGAAAATTTAGTTGTTAAGTATGGCATGATCGAAGCCATCAAAGGAATTTCTTTTCATGTAAATTATGGTGAAATCGTTACATTAATTGGATCTAATGGTGCTGGTAAAACAACAACAATGCACGCTATTAGTGGACTATTAAAACCTGCTTCTGGTTCCATTACTTTAGATGATAAAGATTTGATTAAAACACCTGCACATAAGATTGTTACAGATGGATTGGCACAAGTTCCAGAAGGAAGACGTGTCTTTGCGGAACAGTCAGTTCGAGAGAATTTATTACTAGGTGCTTATTTTAGAAAAGACAAAGATGGAATTGAAAAAGATCTAGAATATGTATTTGATTTATTTCCTCGTTTAAAAGAACGTGAAAAACAACTTGCTGGTACATTGTCTGGTGGCGAACAACAGATGTTGGCCATGGCAAGAGCTCTGATGTCTAGACCAAAGATTCTTTTATTGGATGAACCATCTATGGGGTTATCACCATTACTTGTTAAAGAAATCTTTAGAATCATTGTTGATATTAATAAAAATGGTACTACTGTATTGTTAGTAGAACAGAATGCGAAGATGGCTTTAGGTATTGCGAATCGTGCATATGTTCTAGAAACTGGTAAAATAATATTAGAAGGAACTGGCGCAGAATTAGCTGCTAGTGAACAGGTAAGAAAAGCTTACCTTGGAGGATAATTTATGTACGTTAAAGATCACATGACGAAAAACCCAATTACAGTAACTCCAGATACATCTGTATCAAAAGTATTGGAATTGATGCAGAAGGGACACTTTCATAGAGTTCCTGTTGTAGACGCAAATGGTGTTTTGAAAGGCTTGATTACAGAAGGCGTTGTTACAGAAGCTTCAGGTCAGAATACAACATCATTGTCTATCTTTGAATTGAATTACTTATTGTCTAGAACAACAGTAGAAGAAATTATGATCAAAGATGTTAAGACAATTACTGAGGATCAGTTTGTAGAAGTTGCTGCACAAGTAATGTTAGAAGGTAGCATTAATGTACTTCCTGTTGTAGATGAAACAAATAAAGTTATTGGAATTATCACAGAAAAAGATATTTTCAAAACATTTGTAGATTTATTAGGTTTGAAACAACAAGGTACAAAGTTTGTTATTAAGATGGAAAATAAACCAGGCCTTCTTTCTAAAACAGCAGCATTATTTTCTGAAAATGATGCCAATGTAGAAGCATTAGGTGTATATCAGAACGAAGAACGTGGAGCTGAGTTCTTTGTAAAGGCAACAGGTACTATTGAAGTAGAAGCTATGACAAAGATTCTTAAAGAAAATGGAATGGATGTCACTGCAGTGATTCAAACAACAATAGATGGTAAAACTGTTACTTACGACGCAAGTAAAATCAACTAATCATGAAGAGGTGTGGCTAGATGTAGAGCTACATCTTTTTTTGGAGTATAATCTTTGCGTATAGGAGAATCAAATGGATATTGGAAATATTATTTTTAGTGTTATAGATTTAGTGATTGTTGTTCTTTTAGTGTTTTGGGTGAAAACTTCAAGAAAGGTCATTGTAGAAGCAAAAAGTGGAAGTAAGCTCATCTTTTCAATGATGTTTTATTTTGTTGCTATCATGAGCTATTTTCAATATTCTGGTATTACAAAATGGGTTCAAACCATAGCGTTACTTGTGATTGGAACATTGTTCTATTTTGTGAAAAGTGGAGTGAGTGAAGAAGGCGTTATTATGACAGGCGTTCTAACAACATGGAATGATGCGAAGGAAGTAACTTTGAATTATGCCGAGGGTTGCTTATCTCTACAAGGCAGACATAGACCTGTTAAATTGTTTTTTGATAAAAAACAAATGAATGAAGTTAGAAATGTCGTGGATAAGAATCGAAAAAAGAAGTAGGCAACAATTGTTTGTTTGATATAATAATGTGGAATTTTAGAAAGTAGAGTAGAAATATGAGTGATATTAGTAAAAAAATATGCGAAGCGATTAAAGCTTCTGTAAAAGATACTTTTGAATTAGAAGCTGAAGATAATATGATCATGGTAGAAAGACCTAGAGATCCTAAAATGGGTGACTATAGTACAAATATTGCCATGCGTTTAGCGAAGGTACTTCACAAAAAGCCAGTTGATATTGCCAATGAATTAATTGCGTCTTTAAAAGAAAACTTAGAAGAAGCTAGTGATATTAGTGTTGCGGGACCTGGTTTTATTAATTTTAAGATCAATGAATCTGCACTGTCTGCATGTATCAACGTAATTCTTTCTGAAGGTAAGAATTACGGAAAGAGTGATTTTGGAAAATCAGAAAAATTATTAGTTGAATATGTTTCTGCCAATCCAACAGGTGACTTACATTGTGGACATGCACGTGGTGCTGCTTGGGGTGATGCACTTTGTAGAATCTTGAGCGAAGCTGGATATGATGTAACACGTGAATACTATGTAAATGATGCTGGTAATCAAATTGATATGCTTGCGGAAAGTATGTATTCTAGATATTGTGAATTATTTGGGGTATCTTATCCATTACCAGAAAATGGATATCACGCACAAGATATCGTAGAAGTCGCAAAGAAAATTAAAGATAAAGATGGTGATAAATGGTTGAATAAAGATCATTCTGAATGGTGTGAATATTTCAAAGATGAAGGTATTGAAATGAAATTGGACGCCATTAGACAAGATCTAGATTTATTTAGAGTGCATTTTGATTCTTGGATGCATGAAAGATTCTTCTATCAAAATGATAGTGCTAGAATCAACCAATGCATTGAGTCCTTAAAAGAAAAAGGATTAACATACGAAAAAGATGATGCGTTATGGTTCCAATCAACTAAATTTGGTGATGATAAAGATAGAGTATTGAAAAAGAATACAGGTCTATTAACATATTTAACACCAGATATCGCAAACCATGTATATAAGTTTGAAAGAGGTTATGATACTTTGATCAATCTTTGGGGTGCAGATCATCATTCTTATGTTAAGAGAATGAAATGTGCATTAGAAGCTCTTGGTTATAATCCAGAAAAAATGATCGTTGATTTGATTCAAATGGTTCGAATGGTTTCTAATGGTGAAGAAGTTAAGATGAGTAAAAGAACAGGTAACGCTATTACAATTAGAGAACTCTGTGAAGATGTTGGTGTAGATGCTGCGAGATGGTTCTTTGTATCAAAAGAATTAAATACACAGATGGATTTTGATATGGATCTAGCGAAACAAAAGAACAATGATAATCCTGTTTATTATGTTCAATATGCATATACAAGAATGTATAACATCGTTCATAAAGAAGGAACACCTGAATTTGTTCAGAAAGATTCTTATACTTTATTAACAGATCCTAAAGAAATCGCATTATTAAAACAAATCAGTGAATTCCCTAAGAAGGTTGAAGAAGCTGCTAAGTATAGAGCAGTCAATAGAATCTGTCAGTATTGCCATGATTTCGCAAAGGCATTCCATTCTTACTATAACTCTTGTAGAGTTGCAGATTCTGCACATCCAGAACTAACAAATGAAAGATTAGGTCTTGTAAGTGCTTGTATGGTAACAATGGAGAATGCATTAAATTTAATTGGAGTTTCAGCTCCTGAAAAGATGTAAGGAAGTCAGAATTATTCTGGCTTTTTTCTTTTTTGGACATTATTTTTGATTTGTGTGTAAAATTCAATTTAAATGATGGTTAGAAATAAGTATAATAGTAGGCATGAAAAAGATAGAAAGAAATCACAAAAAACAGTCACATTCTCGTTATAGCTTTAAGAAAGGTAAGAAGCCTACAGGACTTCATCATAACTATTATTCTGTACAAACAGAAAAGAAAGAAGAACCAGAAATTGTTACTTCAAATGAAAAGCCTAAGAAGATAACGTTTAGACGTTTTCATTTGCGTCAAAAAGATATTGAAGCGAAAAAACTACGAGAGAAAAAAATAGCTCATGCGAGTAAGCAACTCCAACAAGCAAAAGAGCAGTATGTGTTAGTGAAAAGTGATTATGTAGATACATCAACAGATATTAAGTCTCAAATCAAAGAGTTGAAACAAGAGGCAAAGAATCAAAAGAAAGCTCTTAAGGAAGCAAAGAAGAACTTAAAAGTTTCTAAGAAAGAAATGAAGAATTCTAGTAAAAAGAATCTAGGAATCTTTACAAGTATTCTTGCGGTATTGTTTTTGGGATTTGGTACACTTTTGTATTTTGTTGTGCAATGGTTGATTACAACATGGCCTAACTTAAAAATGGATGAGTTGATGTATGAGGCAACAGCACCATTAGAAGGTACTGGTTCAAATATGATTGATGCTTTTATACAACAGTCTGTTGTACCAATGTGCATTTGTATGGTAATAGCTATCATATTGATTGTTATCTTAACAAAAGCAGGAAAAATATTTAGAAGAATTGGTAAAACTGTTTTGGTTGTGATTTCATGTATTTGTATTGCGATTGCGGGTACAACATTTTGGAATCATTTGGATGTAGGAACATATGTTGAGAATCAAACAACAACATCTGATTTCATTCAAACAGAATATGTTGATCCATCTACAACGAATTTAACATTTCCAGAAACAAAGAGAAATTTAATTTATATTTATTGTGAATCTATGGAAATGAGTTATGCCGATAAAGCCAATGGTGGTTCAAAGGATGAAAATGTCATTCCTAAATTAACAGCATTAGCTGAAGAAAACGAAGATTTTTCAGGAACAGATAATAGCGTACTCAATGGTGCGTATTCAATGCCATCTACAACTTGGACGATGGGCGGATTGTTTGCGGCAACTTCAGGTCTTCCTTTACAAACAGACGTTGGTCGTAACACAATGACAACACAAACTACATTCTTCCCTGGCATTACGACTTTAGGAGACATCCTTCAACAACAAGGATATAACCAAATGTTTGCGTGTGGTTCTCCAGTATCTTTTGGTGGAAGAGAATTATATTTTCAAGAACATGGTAATTACACATTCCATGATTATGAATATGCACAAGCAAATGGAATCATTCCTAGTGGATATTATGTTTGGTGGGGATTCGAAGATGATCGTTTATTTGAAATGGCAAAGAATGATGTCACAAATTTAGCGAGCAGTGGACAACCATTTAACTATACAATGTTAACAGTTGATACTCATTTTGAAGATGGTTATTTAGATGATGAAGCAGAAAATAAATTTGATGATCATTATTCCAATGTTATCTTTAATTCTGATAAACAAGTCACTGCGTTTGTAGAATGGTGTAAAACACAACCTTGGTATGACAATACTACGATTGTGATTTCGGGTGACCATCCAACAATGGATTCTGATTATATGTTAGATATCGATACAGATTATCAAAGACGTGTATATACTTGTTATATCAATTCTGCGGTAACAGTAGAAAATAATGTAGAAAGAACATATACAACATTTGATAATTTCCCTACAACATTAGCTGCGATGGGTGTTCAAATTGAAGGGAATCGATTGGGACTTGGAACAAATCTATTTTCATCAGAACAAACGTTAACAGAAAAGTATGGATTAGATAAAGAAAAAGGTGAGTTGAATAAGAAGAGTACATTTATGTCAGAACTGAGTGGTAATGACGTATCTTCTGATGAATTCCAAGAATATTTGAGTGAAGAAGGTATTCGTTCCTCTGTTGTGTATTTAGATGCATATGATTCACAAGTTAAAACTGCTACTTTAGCGATTGAAGATATTTTCTATACAGGTGGAAATATTGATTATGTTTCTGTGACAGTAACTCATCCAGATGGATCAAAACAAACAGTCAAAGCATCACATACTGATGAAACAGGAAAGTATCAAGCAGTGATTGATATTTCGAATGGAGGTATTGAATACCAAACAATATCTGTAAATGCACATGTTAGAATTGATGATTCAGATGCATTGAAAACACAGAATATCTATGAATATGCCGGGAATCTAGCAGTCATTCCTTGTGAAGATAATCTTCTACAAGAAACAATTCACAGTGCTGTCGCATTAGATAAAAATAAATATGCGATATTTGTCACAACACAAGGTGACGCACTAAATCAACTAAGTGAAGTTGAAAAGAATGAATTGATTTCACTTGGTATTCCAGAATCATTCTTTGATGATGAAGAAAATACAAGATATGCGATATTCTCTAAGGGTACAACAGTATTGAAAGAGGGTACTGGCTATATTAGAGATAGTGGTGAACTCGCAAATGGAACAGCGTATACGATATCTAGTGCAGACTCTGCGGGAAGTTACGCAACAATTACAATTGGTAATAGTTGGTCGAACTTAACAAATTATAGAGATGGTGTGCATGTCGTAATTTATGATATGGAAGCAAATAGTGTTGTTGGAACATGTGACTTCAATACTGCTGAAAAGCCTTGGTATGCGAATCTTTATGCGACATATGATTCAGATGCAGATACGATTACATTACATGCGGATGGTGCAGTCAATGCAGCTGGTGGTCAATTAGATGTTGAAGTTGTATTATGGAATGCAGATGATATTAATGACAAGATGGAAGTTGGTATGTCTTCTTCTAATAACTCTGAATGGTCAGTTTCTATTGATAGAGATGATTTAGATTTAGATCATGTATATGCGGTTTGTTATTTGAGAAGTAGACAATCGAATTGGCACAGAGTTGATGAAGGTCAATTAAGTGCATTGATTGAAAAAGGTGCAACAATTACACCTGTTGAAACAAGTGAAGAAAATACAACGGTAGAAAATGAAGATGGTGTTCCACCAACACAGGAGGATCAGTGATGTCTAAGAAAATATTAATGATCTATAACCAAAAAGCAGGAATTTCTGGAAGTATGAATGATCTATTTCAGTGCATTGAATATTTAAGTGTACATGGATATGAAGTGACAATCTTTCCAGTTGTTCCTAAAAAGGGTCTAACAAGTGAATCTATTATTGAAAGTACAAAGGGTAGATTTGATCAATACTTTATTTGTGGTGGAGATGGTACATTAAATCATGCGATAAACGGATTGATTAACAATGACATTCATCTTCCTATCAGTTACGTTCCAGTAGGATCTACTAATGATTTTTCTAAGAGTTTATATGGTCCTAAAAATCATAGTTTTAAAGAAATTTGTAGATTTATTACACATGGAAAAACATATGATTATGATATAGGTAAATTCAATCAGAGTTACTTTAACTATGTTGCGGGATTTGGTATTTTCCCATCTGTATCTTATACAACACCACAAGATATGAAGAATCGTTTGGGTTATGTTGCGTATGTATTGAACTTTTTAACAACGATTCCTGGAGGATTAACATATTGTAAGCATTGTAAGATTACACATGATGGCATTGTGGATGAAGGTGACTTCATGTTTGGCTTAATCACAAACAGTATTTCTGTTGCAGGTACACAACCTGGCGTAATCAAGAAGAGCTCCTTAACAGATGGTTTATTTGAAGCGTTGTTAATTAAGGCAAATCCTTCACCAATTGATATTGCGGATATGATCAACGCATTCAATGGAAACAAAGTACATTGTAAAGGTGTATTAACTTTCCAAATGAAAGAAGCAACGTTTGAGTTTGATGATGAAGTTCCATGGACACTTGATGGTGAAGATGGTGGAAATGTTAAAACAGCACAAATTCAAGTTGTTCCTGAAAGAATATCGGTATTTGTACCAGAAAAGTAAAGCAGTGGGAAAACATTGCTTTTTGTAACTTTGTGACGAAGAATTTAGTGTAAATAAAACGATTATTCAATATTTTGTTCCAAAATTTTGTGATAAATATACTTCAAAGAATGAAATGAATATAATCATTTTGAGGTGAAAGAAATGTATATTTATTATCCAAGTTGTAATTTTTCAATTGCGTCTCCGCAGACCGCAAAAGTAGTTAGAAATCTATTAAAAGAATCTATGCCAGTAGCTGGATGTTGTAAGATTGATTCAAGAGAACTCAATGAAGATGATATAGGATTGTATATTTGTCAGAATTGTAGAGAAACAATTCAAGATAAAGTGAATACAATGAGTCTATGGGAATACATTGATATGTTAGATGACTTTTCATATCCAGATTATCATCATGAAAAGATGTACCTACAAGATTGTTGGCGTGATAGAGAGCATCCTGAAGTACATAAAGCTGTAAGAAATCTATTGATGAAGATGAATATTGATATTGTAGAGATGAGTAGAAATAAAGAGAAATCTGCTTATTGTGGGACGTTGCATTATGAGCCACAGTCATTAGAACTCATAGAAAGATTAAAAGCTTATCCAAATACTAAAATCTCGCAATTACCAATAGAATTCCAAAAAGAACTCATGAATGATAATTTTAAAGACATTGACTTAGATATGCCTATCATTGTGGATTGTAATCGATGCTTAAAAGGAATAGAACTCATAGATAGAAAAGGAATTCATTTATTAAATTTATTGATGAAGAATTACATGTGATATTTCATTTGGATATGTTCTATACCATCTTCTAAGAATGGATCACTTGTTTGTACAAAGCCTAAGTTTTCATATAACTTTCTAGCGTATGTTTGTGCTTCAATGGTGATTGTATCTTCTTTGTATGTTTTCTTTATAAAAGGAATTGCTTCTTTTAGCAGTTTTGTTGCGTATCCTTTTCTTCTTTCTGTTGCGATGACTCTGCCAATGGATGATGTTTGAAATGTTGTATGAGGCGGTAATATTCTACAATAAGCTAAAATTTGATCATTCTCTTTTAAAAATGCATGATATGCCTGTAAGTCAAAATCATCAACTTCATGATATGGACAGTTTTGTTCTACAACAAAAACATCCACTCTTAATTGATATATACTATGAATTTCTTTGGGGGTTAATTCATCAAATCTTTTAATCATTGTAACCATATCATTTACCTTAAAAAACATAACTTTCCTTTATGTAAAAGATTATAATGGATTAGGTGGTGAAAACAATGAAAAGATTTAAACAAACACAAATAGAAGAAATCGTTGAACTATTAAAGAATGATGGAACATTATCTGTTCCTACAGATACCGTGTATGGTGTATGTTGTAGATATGATCATAAAGAAGCACAAGAAAAATTGAGAGATGTTAAGAAAAGACCAGAAACAAAAGCTTTTCCAATCATGTGTGCTAATGAAGAACAAATCAAAGAGATTTGTATTGTGGATGAAAGAAGTAAGAAACTAATTCGTGCATTTATGCCAGGACCTGTTACGTTTATCTTAAAGAAAAAGGACTGTGTTGCGGAATATGTAAATGGTGGTATGGATACATTGGCAATACGTATGGCTACAAGTAAAAGTTTAGAACAAATCATAGATAAATTAGGATGTCCTGTTTTTATGACAAGTGCGAATCAATCAGGAGAACCAGTTTGTACGAATCTAGATGATATTGAAAAACATTGTCCATTATTAGATGGAATGATGGAAGGTGATATTACCTTTGGAGAAGCTAGTACAATCATTGATTGCACACAAAAAGAAATCAAAATATTAAGACAAGGTCCTATCACTTTAGAACAAATTAATGAAGTTATTCAATGAAACTGTTTCAAAAAGAATGAAGAATTCTTGAAAAAGAAATAGTTTCTTTTTTCTAATTTCTTTTCAGAAAAAACATCTTATTATAAAATGAAAAAAGTCATGAGGGAAATCGCAAAAGCGAAAAAGGAGAATGTAATGAGTGATTATGTAAATCGAGTGATTGAAGAAACAAGAAAAAAGAATCCAGATCAACCTGAATTCTTACAAACAGTGACAGAAGTTTTAACTTCTTTAGCACCAGTTGTAGATGCACATCCTGAATATGAGAAGGCTGCATTGTTAGAAAGACTTGTTGAACCAGAAAGACAAGTGATGTTCCGTGTTGCTTGGGTGGATGATGAAGGAAAACCACAGGTAAATAGAGGATATCGTGTACAGTTTAACGGAGCTTTAGGTCCATACAAAGGAGGATTAAGATTCCATCCATCTGTAAATCTTTCTATTTTGAAATTCTTAGGATTTGAACAAGTATTTAAAAACTCTCTAACAACGTTACCAATTGGTGGAGGAAAAGGTGGAAGTGACTTTGATCCGCATGGAAAGAGTGATGCGGAAATTATGCGTTTCTGCCAAGCTTTTATGACAGAATTACAAAGACATATTGGACCTAATACTGATGTTCCTGCTGGAGATATTGGTGTAGGTGGAAGAGAAATTGGATATTTATTTGGGCAGTATCGTAGAGTAAGAGACTCTTGGGATAATGGCGTTCTAACAGGAAAACCTTTAACGTATGGTGGTTCTTTGATTCGTCCAGAAGCTACAGGTTATGGTGTTTTATACTACGCAAAATGTGTATTTGATCATGAACATGATTCTTTAGAAGGTAAGACGGTTGTTCTTTCAGGCTATGGTAATGTAGCGTGGGGTGCAGCGAAGAAAATTACAGAAATGGGTGGCAAAGTCGTTACAATTTCTGGCCATAATGGTTATGTTTATGATCCTGAAGGAATCAATACTGAAGAAAAAATTTCTTATTTATTAGAAATGCGCGCAAGTAAACACGCAAATATTAGGATGTATGCAGAGAAGTTTGGTTGTGAATTCTTTGAAGGAAAGAAACCATATGAAGTAAAAGCTGATGTTTATATTCCATGTGCTACACAAAATGAAGTTGGAATGGAAGAAGCTAAGTTGATTGTTGATGCTGGTGCGAAGTATTATTTTGAAGGTGCTAATATGCCAGCGACAAATGAAGCATTGGCTTATTTACAAGAACATGGTGTAATCGTAGGGCCTGCGAAAGCCGCAAACGCTGGTGGTGTTGCGGTCAGTGCATTAGAAATGTCACAAAACGCTGAACGTTTCTCTTGGACAAGTGAAGAAGTCGATGAGAAGTTAAAACAAATCATGACTTCAATTCATGATGAATCTGCAAAGGCAGCTGAAAAATATGGATTTGGCTATGACTTAATCAAGGGTGCAAATATTGCCGGATTCTTAAAAGTAGCAGATGCGATGATGTCACAAGGATTATTCTAAGATACAAAGGAAGACAAGTTCTTCCTTTTAATATGCGCTATAATAGTGATAAATAAACAGGGAGAAAACTTATGAAAGACTACGCTATCACAAATCATATTTATTATGCTCGTTTGAAAGAAGCCATTGGAAATGAAACAGAACTAAAAACTCTCGCAGCAGAACTATCTAATAGACAAGATTTTAAAGATATATTAGTAACAGAAGATAGTGTATTAGAAGATGATAAATTCGTAGAAAGAATCAATATGAAAATAGTCTTTTCTAACACAAATGAAGAATTAACGATTACAGTAAAGAGTGAATAATCATTTTCTTTTATACAAAGAATAAATACTTGTATGATCAATACATTCATAGTCAGAATCTAAAATATCTTGAATGGATTCTGTGTGATTATCACATAGAATCCATTTTGCGTATTCAGTTTGGAATGTTTGAATGATATCTTGTTTTAAAGAATCATCTTGATTGGATATTTCATCTTGTAAGTAGAAATATTTATAACAAGGCATGGCGTTGGATAAAAGATATGCATTGTTCATTTTCTTACTGCCGTATACAACAATTTTGTCATAATCTTCAGATGGAATGTTTTCTAATAAACCTTCCCAACCTTGATTGTTATAGATGGAATATTGTTGTATGGAATAAATGGAGCGTTGAATATCTTTTTCATAGAAACGATATAGGAACATAAAAGATAGTGTTAAACAAAGAATCGTTGTAGTTTTTGGATGCTTCCTGAATGGGAATAATTCAAATATTGAATTACAGAATAATGGAATGTTAATGATACAAAACATAGATAGATTTGTAGAAAAATCCATTTGAAAGAAATAATAACTTTCTAATAAACCAATACAAGCATAGATAAGACTATTCATATATTTCTTTTTGAATAGAGAAAAGAAACAAGATATAAATGAAATAAATACAGTGATTCTTAAAGTGATAACTGTTTTATAGTAATAAGATGTTTTTGTTGTGTGAAAGAAAGTATCTGTATGATATTGAAATACATCATATATCATAGAATCTAAACAACCTTGGTGCTGGAAATAAAGGATAAATGGAACAACGATCATTCCAATCCCAATACATAATAGTACTAAGTATTG
Source organism: bacterium (assembly GCA_963621095.1). Taxonomy (GTDB): domain Bacteria; phylum Bacillota_I; class Bacilli_A; order Erysipelotrichales; family Erysipelotrichaceae; genus Bulleidia. The sequence continues at coordinate 2,145 of CAVFDO010000026.1, read as the reverse complement.
AAGTGACTTCTTCCATTGTTTTTTGATCAGAAGATGAATATAGATAAATACAATAGGAACTAACGCAATCAATCCTGCGGTATTACACATGATTGTGATTCCTAATGTGACACCAAAGAACAATGAATGTAGATAATGAATAGAATGTTGATTAAAATAACGAAGTACAAAGTAATAACTCCATCCAATCCAAGGCAATAAGAATTCTTCAGAATACATACCATCTGGATAATTTGTTTTTAATAATACGGTTGTAATGCATAATACAGTGCATGCATAGATTTTGTTGGGTGTGATTAGTCTTATAATAAAATATACTGAAAGTAGAAAAAGAAATAAGTTTATTATTTGTGGGATAATGATTCCACATTTATTTCCATGTACAAAGGCAATTCCTATTTTACTGATCCAATACATCCATGGACCATTTGATGTAAAGAAATCTTTATAGGGAATGATATGGTAATACCATCCTCTAGCGATCGTAACAGGAATAGAAGAATCATTCCCATTGTAATAGTAAGAAAGTGGACTTGTTGATTTTGAGAACAAAAGAATAAATCCAACAGATAACAATAGAATGACAGCGATTGGTAAACAATGCTTTTTTTGTAAGATATATAATTCTTCTTTCATGATAAAAATTATAACGCTACTTGAAAGAAACGGAACAATTGTTTAAAATACCTAACGTCTCGGAGGCGAGTCATTCATAGGAAATGATAACCGGATAAGAGAAAGGATGAGAAACCTTTTTCTTGTCCGGCTTTTAGTTTAGGAGGGATATATGTCAAGTAGTTTAACAGAAGGAAAGATTTTAGGACCGTTATTAAAGTTTACGATTCCAGTAATGATTGCCTTAGTTCTACAATCATTATATGGCGCAGTAGACTTACTTGTTGTAGGACAATTCGCAACAAGTGCAGATGTCTCTGCGGTATCAACAGGCTCACAAATCATGTCTACGATTACAAATGTCGTTGCGGGATTATCCATGGGGACAACGATTTTATTAGGACAATTAATTGGTGAAAATAAAAAAGATGAAGCAGGGAAAGCAGTAGGTGCTTCCATTGTTTTCTTTGGTATTGTTGCGGTTATTTTCTCTGCAATCATGTTATTGAATATCAGCAATATCTGTACAATCATGAATGCACCAGAAGCAGCATTTGAAATGACAGAACATTATGTTGGTATTTGTAGTATGGGTATGGTGTTTATTGTTGCCTACAACGTTTTAGGATCTTTGTTTAGAGGGATTGGGAATTCTAGATTACCATTGGTATCAGTAGCAATCGCAGCAGTGATTAACATCTTTGGGGATTTATTCCTAGTATCTGTGATGCATATGGGTGCAGCTGGTGCAGCTATTGCGACAGTAGCTTCACAAGGTATTTCTGTTTTGATTTCTATTTTCATTATTAAAAAAATTCAGTTGCCCTTTGATATGCATAAAGAATATATTCGTTTCAATAAAGAAATCACAAAAAGAGTATTTAATTTTGGATTTCCATTAGCTCTATCAGATTTTTTGGTTGGATTATCTTTTTTAGTCATTGTAGCCTTAGTAAACCAATTTGGAGTTATTGTTAGTGCGGGTGTTGGTGTTGCTGAAAAAGTATGTGCTTTTATTATGTTGATTCCTAGTGCGTTTGGACAATCTATGGCTGCCTTTGTAGCGCAAAACTACGGTGCTAGAAAAATGGATAGAGCACACCTTGGATTGCGTTATGGATTAATAACTTCATTTGTTTTGGCTTTGGTGATGGCATATTTATCCTTCTTCCATGGAGATATACTATGCGGACTATTCTCAAATGATTCTGAAGTTATTGCGGCAGGTTGGCAATATTTAAAAGCGTATGCGATTGATTGTTTCTTTACTGCGATATTCTTTAATATGGCTGGGTTCTTTAATGGATGTGGATATACGAAATTTGTGATGGCTGAAAATTTGCTTGGTGCTTTAGCAATCAGAGTTCCAGTATCTTATCTCATGTCTATGATTCGACCAGTGAATATTTTCTATATTGGTCTAGCTACTCCTTGTTCTTCTTTCTTACAAGTTGTTATGTGCGTAGTCTATATGAAAATCGTTGTAACAAAAAAAGAAAAAGAACTGTCATTAAAACAGTCCAATAAATA
>CAVFDO010000025.1:0-21320 GCA_963621095.1 bacterium | reverse complement strand
AATATTACACCAATACACCCATTCTGGCAAGAATTATTTTATCAAATTTTTTTGGTATTTCTTTTCATTCATTTTTTACTTTTTTTGCTAGTTCCGCAATTGTTTCAACTACTTTTTTAGGATCTAAAGGTTTAGAATTATGTCTTTTTCTTACGATGAGAACAATACTCATGACCACAACATGCATTTACGAATATCCTTTACTATTGTTCATATCACCTCAATAGTCAAAATAGAAAAGCGAACCTCTTTATTAACAATGGAAGTCGATCTTTTATTATCACTTTCTTTTACCATTCTATTGTTTCGATATGCTTCTTCCCCTTCTTCTTCATTACAATTTCAGTAATTTGAGTTTCATCTTCATTCGCTCTAATTAAAAACCAATCATCGAAATAATCATAAATTCATCTATACTTATCAAATAACTCATAGAGTGATGGACCTTGTATATCTTCAAAAATAAAGATATTTTTTGTAGTCCAGTTTATCTAACATCATTTATTAACGATTAACACAATGTTCTGGTTTTTCGCCTTTACTTACTTTATCAAAATCAGACCATACCATTTCATAGCCACGTTTAAAAGAAGCACCTGTGATTCCACCAATATGACAACTCAACAAAAGCTTTTGATCTACAGCATTTGATACATTTAATAATGGATTATCTTTTTGGATTGGTTCACCATCAATCGTATCTAATCCTGCACCTAAGATCATATTATTCTCTAGTGCCCAAATTAAATCATGATTATCAACCAACTCTCCTCTAGATGTATTTACGAAATAAGCATCAGATTTCATCTTTTGAAAGAAGTCTTTATTGCACATATATCTTGTTTGATTAGTGACTGGAAGATGTAAACTTACAATATCACTTTGTTTTAAGAGCTGATCTAAAGGTACATATTGAACATTTAAATCTTGATTTACAGAATCAGATTCTTGAGTTCTTTTATAGTAGATAACTTTCGCTCCAAAAGCAACTAATAACTTCGCAGTCGCTTTTGCGATGTCTCCAAATCCAATTAATCCTACTGTACATTCACTAAGCTCTTTTAAGTTTCCACTTAACATATACGCTTCTTTTGTTTGAATCTGTGTGCCATTTCTAACACTTTCATTTCCACCGATTACATCCTTTAATAAGCCCAACATCAATAATACTGTTTGTTCCGCAACAGCAGTAGCGTTCATACTCTTACAATTACATACATAGATACCTTTTTCAGTAGCCGCTTGTACATCAACACCTTGATACCCAACACCTTCTGAATGAATCATCTTTAAATTCGGCATTTGTTCTATCACATTTCTAGACACTTTACCCATCGCATCTACCAAGATGAAATCTGCATCTTTTCCTACTTCAAGTATTTCTTCATAACTCGCAGATGGAGAAACATAAACGATGTCATACTTTTTATATTTTGTTTCATCCGGTGTGTATTTTTCAATTCTGCCTTTTGTACCAATAACTAAGAGTTTCATATGCGTTGCCTCCAAATATTAGAAGTTATTATTGCACTTTCCATTTATTTGTACAACGAAAAAGAAGTACGAATCATTCATACTTCCTTCATCTTAACCTTTTGTGATATTGATCCAATCAAAACGATCTGTGTATCTCTCTGCGTTTTCCCATATCACAATATCAGGTGCATAACTATCTAAATCATACATATGATAAGACCATACACCTACTGTTTGTACATCCGCAAAATAATTAGAAAGTACCGGTTGAAGTACATCCGCAAATGAATCACCAATAATCAATATTCTCTTATCTGATTTTTTTGTTGTATCAATTGTACTTGTATCTATTTGATATTGCGTATCTTCATTGAAGATATCTTGCATTTCACATAACGCCGCTAAATCTCCAGAATAGTTTTCATTGATTACATTAAATTTCACTTTATCTAAAGAATCTTTTTGACCAGTCAATGTAGATAATACAGTTTGCGTGGCAACAAACGCACCTATTTCATTAAAGTGTGTATCTGTACTGTAATATACTTGATATTTATTCTTTGCGTTAATTAGATCTTGTTTACAATTAATAACTCCTAAATCTGTGTTATTTTGAAGATATTCCATAAACAGATCTGTTTTTGTTGTAGTATCACTTCTTTCAATACTGTCTGGCATATATTCTGGATAGACATTTGATTTATTAGGAATCGACATGATATAGAACTCTTTTCCATAACTGTTAAAAAGCTGTTTATATTGTTCTAATTTGCTAGCGGTACTTGCCATTTGTTCATCACTGTAATGATTAATTCCTTGATAATCACTAATTGGATCACCATCATCGGTTGCCTTATAAAACAACCAATCTTCTTTCCCTAATAAAACTTGTGTGGATTCAATAGAGATTCCCATACTAGCAGCTTTAGAAATCTTCGTTGCAGCTTTTGCCCCTTCTTCTTTTCCAGCTAAATCACTTGTAAAGTCATTCACTAAATCTGACACTTTATTTGAACTTTCTTCACTATTCTTTTCTTTTTCTAGTTCATGGCCTTTATTCACATCGGATACTTCTCCTTTTGGAGTGAACAAACCAATCGTCTTCTTCACAATTGTTGTTCCAGTAACGCCAAGAATTATCAAACTAAATACCAATGTTACAATCATTTCTCTAAAATATCTTTTCATGTTCTGTTCCTCTAGAAATTAAAGTAAATAAATGGATTATATGCATTTGAAAAAATAAACATAATACTAACGATCAATATCGCACTCATCGCAATAATATAAACCCAACTATAAATCATATTTTTTCTTAACTTGATATTACAATTATGAATCATTGGAAAACAACATATAATTCCAAGAATCAAATAGATCCAATATCTCTGTAAATACTCTGTAGATGCTGAATCAATGAGTCCTTTACTTCCAATCCCAATCATTGATAATAAATAACTACCTGCTTCACTAATGGAATCACTTCTAAACAATATCCATCCTAGCATTACAAATGCCATTGTATAAATACCCGCAAAACTTCCAAGCTTTTCTTCTAAATGTGTATATTTTTCGATTGTCAATAAAACAAAGTACATTAAGCCCCAAACTACAAATGTCCAATTTGCACCATGCCACAATCCTGTTAATCCCCATACAACAAACATATTAAAGATATGTCTTGGAACACTACATCGAGATCCTCCTAATGGAATATACACATAATCTTTAAACCATGTTTGTAAAGACATATGCCATCTTCTCCAAAATTCTGTAATGCTTTTTGAAATATACGGATATCTAAAATTCTCTAAGAAGTGGAAACCAAACATTCTTCCAAGTCCAATTGCCATATCAGAATATCCCGCAAAGTCGAAAAAGATTTGTAATGTATACGCAATTGCACCAAACCAAGCCATAAATACTGTTCTACTAGATGCATTAAATGCGGCATCCGCAACAACCGCAAATTGATTCGCTAGTAAAACTTTCTTTCCAAGTCCTACAATAAAACGATTCACTCCAATACTAAAACCTTTGATTGTTTCTTTGCGATGTTCTATTTCATGTTCAATCGTTTCATAACGAACAATTGGTCCCGCAATCAACTGTGGGAATAAAGAAACATACAATCCAACATACAATGGATTCTTTTGTGCTTGTACTTTTCCTCGATATACATCAATGACATAAGAAAGAGATTGGAATGTATAAAAAGAAATTCCAATTGGTAAAGAAATATTTAATAATGATAGATTTTGGTGAAATAATGCATTGAAATTATTGATCAAAAAATCAGCATACTTAAAATACGCAAGAACAAAAATATCTATAACGACTATGCTCCCCCCCAGCAGGCGCGCGAGGAGTTGATTATCTTTTTGTTTCGAAATAGATATCAACATCGCAAATGTATAATGTAAGATAATCATCACAATCATCAAGAAAATATTCTTTGGTTCCCCATATGCATAGAAAGCTAAAGACATAATCAAAAGAAATACATTCTTCGCAAATGTATGCTTTAAAAGAAACAAATAATAAATCAACACAGTAAATGGTAAAAATAGAAACAAAAAAGCTTCACTCGTAAATAACATAATCATTCCCCTTAAACAGCATCATTTTACTATTATCTCTTCCATTAGAAAAGAGAATGCACATCACATTCCCTTAATCATGTTGTAATTGAATTGTTCCATCATTCTTCCAAATACTTTTTTCAGGAAGAACACCTCTTACACAACTTGTTGGATAGACTCTACTATCTCTACCAATCACAGTACCTGGATTCAATACGCTATTGCATCCAACTTCTACGTGATCTCCTAACATCGCACCAAACTTCTTAAGACCTGTTTCTACTTCTTCATGATTCACTCTATCATGAACCACAACAAGCTTCTTATCACTCTTTACATTTGAAGTAATAGAGCCAGCTCCCATATGAGAATAATAACCAAGAATAGAATCTCCTACATAGTTATAGTGTGGTGTTTGAACATGATCAAATAAGATAACATTCTTTAATTCACAACTATTTCCTACAACACAATCTTCACCCACTAATGCAGAACCTCTAATAAATGCGCAATGTCTCACTTCAGTATTTGCACCAATGATACAAGGTGCACCTAGATACGCAGAAGAAAATACATGTGCTGTTTTATGTACCCATACATGTTCACTTACTTCATCATATTCTTCTTTTGGTAGCTTTGAACCAATTTCAAGAATCAAATCTTTGATTCCTTTTAATGCTTCCCATGGATAAGTAAATTGTAATAAATATTCTTTTGCGAGTGTATGATCTAAATCATATAAATCTTGAATCTTGTACATCGTTTATTCTCCTTCTTCATTTTCCTCATAATCATAATCTTCATTCGATGAATCATCATCAGAACTATAATCATTATCATTATAGTCAGAATCATCACTTGATTCATCTACTGGTGTATATTGTGAATTATCCGAGGAATCATAAGATTGTTCTTCTGTATCATAATTAGATGTATCTTGATATGTTGTACGTTGTAATACAACATGATCTGTAGAATAGTCTGTTGTAATCTCACCTTCAGGTAATTCTTGTTGTGTAATCGTTTCTCCATTGATAACTTTTTGAATTTCTTCTTTCACAAATTCAATTTGATTGTCATATGGATATACAACTGATAAGTATTGTCCTGTCGCAGAAGCACATACTTCCATACCTGTTTCACCACCAACATGATAATTCACAATATTCCATTCAATCCCTTCATCTAATTGTTTTTGTGCTAATGCATATATGGAATCACTTGAAATATTTGTTAAGAATTGTCCACTGATACCATCTAACAATGAATTAAACTTTGTGATAACTTCAGAAGAAGTTAATTTACTAATAATTCCTTTCATCACTAATTGTTGATGCATATTTCTACCAAAATCACCATCTGGAAGATTTTCTCTTTCACGCACATACATCAAAGCATAGTTCATATCTAAATCAATCTGTCCTTCTGGGAAATACATATCATTGATAGCAGTAAATGCGTACGGATTATCCACTGTGATACCACCAAGTGCCCAAATAATAGACATAAACGTTGTAAAGTTAACAAGCACATAGTTTGGTATTTCAACCCCATAAATTGCGCTGAGTCCTTGTGTTGTGTTTTCGATACCAACTAATCCTAAATGTGTTAACTTATCACGTTTATTATCATAGTATGGATTTTGTACCCAAGAGTCTCTTGGTAAGTTTACAATAATGATTTGATGCGTATTTGGATTGACCGTCACTGTCATATCAACATCCGTTCTTCCTTGTAAAGATAGTTCACCTTCTGTATCATTTCCACCAAAGAAGATTGTAAATGGTTTTGTTGTCATATCTACCGCAACTGTATCTGCAGCACTAGAATCAATTGTTCGATCGATAGAATATAAAACCTTTGTATCTGTTTCAAAGTTTTCAAATCCTTCAATATCAGAAATCGTTGCAGCTAATGCTTCAGACATAATTAATATATCAGAATGATTCTCATAGAAAGCTTGTACATCTTCCGATAAAGATGCTTTATCTATTGTTTGTACTTGTTTTCCACATAATTCTTTTAATTGTTTTACTGCGTATTGTTGATTGTCAGAATCTGTTGCGATTGTCGTTCCATAGACGGCATCTGCGTAGTTTGTCATATCAACATTTTTGAAATTACCATTACTATCCGTTTCTGGTAATGTAATTGTATTTTGGAATGTATCCGCATGTTCTGCTTTATATTCATCAGTTAAGACATATAAATTAATTCTAACTTTATCACCTAATGCACTTTCAAATAAAGCTGTAATTTTATTAATATAATATGGTGTTAAAATACTTACAATTGCCAAACAAACTGCTAGAAAACAATTGATGAATTTTTGAATACGATTTCTTGGCGAAAAGATAGATGAAAATATGCCTGTTAATACAACAATTCCTAACAAAATAAACAACACAAGAAATGCCCACTTTGTTGGAAACATTGGTGCAGTAAAGAATACAATGCTTGTTGTAATAGAAGCGATAACCAATAATAACCAATAAAACTGAGAAGATAATCTTCTCTTTCTTTTTTTCTTTTTCTTCTTACGTACTGGTCTTTGATAGATATCTTCTTCCATCATTTCAACTTTTTTTATCTTTTTAGCCATTGTTTTCCTCTGCTACTAATTTACCAATGAGTACATATCTTCCATCATCCGTATCATAATTACATGTACTTAACATAACAATTTTATCTGTTGATTCAATTGTTTGATTTGATCTAAATGTAGAATTTGATACAAAACGATTCACATAAGACATAAAATCTTCATCGTCATTAAATGATGTTCGAATATAGTCATCTTGTCCATCTGTTAAAATACCCGCAACAGGATATACAACATATGTTTGAGCTTCTGTATAGATATGTAGTTCTTGATGTGTATCATAATAACTTGCATCTTTAAACTTCTCAAATGCCGCAAACATTGTTCCATTTCTCATGTTATGCGCATATAAAACAGTATTTCGATCACTAAAATCACTGTTATTGTTTACATCCATGAATACACAACCAGAATTATTATATTCACCATTAAACATATGTTTTAGATAATATGCATTATCATTACCTTGCACAAATGGATAATCCACTGTACTATCATCCATACGAATCCATCCAACAAAATCAGGATTCATATTCTTTAAAGATTCCCAATCAAATTCAGGTCCTTTTGATTCATCTTCTGTATCAATCACAACTTGTGGTACAAGTTTGTCATATGTATCTTTACTTTCTTGATATTCATGTAATTCTTGATATAAATTCCAACCAGAAAAGATTGCGATACCCAAACATATCACAATCAATATATCTGTTAAGATTCTACCAAACTTTGTCAGTTTTCTTTTTTTCTTAGCCATATTTTATCTTTCAAACACATCTATTTTAGTCGTATTACATATAGGATTCAAGAAACGCAAGATCACTTAAAAATATCCCAAATACTGAAAGTTGTTTTGTTGTAAACTTTGTTATAAGCTTTCTTCTTTGGATCAAGCCAACCTCTACCTTTTTTTCCATAACCAGGAATCAATGCTTTTTTGATTGATCGCGTTACTTTTCCTTTTGTTCGAGCCGCAATACTTTTCTTTAAAGATGGTTTACGCATTCCTACTTTCATAACTAATCCTCATTTACAAACTTATTATATCATTTCACGTTTTCCCTATTCTTAAGAATATACTGATTATTATTTTTTATTGATATTCGTTTCTTTTGAAATGTAGATTGGCCTATTTTTGGTTTCTAAATATGTTTTTGCCAAGTATTGTCCTAAAATACCAATACATAACAATTGAATGCCACCAATCAACATAATAATACATACTAATGAAGGCCATCCACTTGTTGGATCACCAAATACCAATGTTCTTACAATAATTACAATTATCATGATTAACGCAATGAATGAAAACAAGACGCCAAATACAGAAGCTATTTGTAATGGTTCAACAGAAAAAGCTGTGATTCCTTCTAAAGAATACTTAAACAATTTCCAAAATGACCATTTTGTTTCTCCAGCCACTCTTTCTACATTTTCATATTCAATCCACTTTGTATCAAAGCCAATCCAACCAAAGATTCCTTTTGAGAAACGATTATATTCACACATTGATAATATCGCATCTACCATCTTACGATTCATCAAGCGATAATCTCTAGCTCCATCCATAATATTTGCATCAGAGATATGATTCATAATTTTATAAAACAATCTCGCAAAGAAAGAACGAACAGGAGGTTCACCTTTTCGTGTTACTCTGCGTGTCGCAGCACTATCATAACCTTCTTCATTTACTGCTCGATACATATAAGGTAGTAAAGAAGGTGGATCTTGTAAATCTGCATCCATGATTACAACATATTCTCCACAACTATTTTTTAACCCTGCATAGATTGCGGCTTCTTTTCCAAAATTTCGACTAAAAGAAATATATTTTATTCTTTCATCTTTTGATGCATATTCTTTTAAGATAGATAATGTTTTATCCTTAGATCCATCATCAATAAATATAAATTCAAAAGAAACTGTATTCATTTCTTTTGAAACTTTATTCATTTCTTCATAGAAAAAAGGAAGACTTTCTTCTTCATTAAAACATGGTACGATAACACTCATCATTTCCATTATTCTTCCTCCTTATGAAACACAAAGATTTTACTTAATACATAATTCAATACAATTACTATCACATTCACTACGATTTTACTCATCATAGAATTAAAACAAAGAATATCCACAAACAGCCACATGAGTATCATATCCATGATACCAGTAGATAGTCTAGCACCAATGAACTTCACTAATTCATTAAACATTGAAGAATTCTTCGATTCAAATACATACTTGCGATTTGTGATATACGCAAATAAAACAGAGACAATCCACGCAATCACATTCGATATCAAATATTGTATCTGTAATAAATCATCACATACTGTATATACAACAATATTCACAAGTGTTGTTAGTATTCCAAATATCAAATACGAAATTATTTCTTTTTTATTCATCATTGAATATCTCCTAATCGAACAACAATCAAACCATCTTCAACATAAATCGAATTTTCATTTGGCCAAATAGAAAGATCACTCGCAATATCATATGCACGTTGTCTTTGTTCTTCATTTGCTGAACAAACAGGGAATCCATACGCTTGCATTGCCTGTGGTAATTTATTTGGTGCAATCGTTACCGCAAGAAAATAAGAAAAACCTATCACTTCATTTCGAATGATTGATTCATCATTCGAATAGAAATCTTGTCCACCAACAAACACAATCGAAGTATTATAACTAGCACCTAATTCTTTAGCGCTTTGATAAATTTCTTGCATCTTATCATAGTCAGATTTCATAACTTTATAATCCGAATAAAATAGTCTTTCTAGTAGTTGTACTTGATTGATTAAAAAAGCACTCACAAGCAAAATACAAAGTATTTGTTTGATTCTATTAGGCGCCCATATTCTTTCGATCTCGTACATTCCAATAACTGCGATTGCATAGACTAACGCAAACTCTTGTCGAATCACAGATGCGCCTGCAGTAACAATATTCAAACTCAATGGAATCACAAACAACAAAAGAATAATGGTTCCTAGCCATATATTCCATTGTGTTTTTGGATGAATGTATTTTATATATAAAAATATCGCAACAATCAATTCAATAAAATAAATACAAGAATATGAATAATCTCCACCTAAAAACACTCTTTTTAGATTCGATAGCGTCGCATGTATACAACCAAATAAATTCCCTTGTAACCAAGGAATTTGATTAGACAAATACGAGGCATATTCTTCACTTGAAACATTACAAATCAAGCAAGATATCTCACAAGATAATTTATACACACCAAAGGCAACTATTGAAAAAACAATGACTCTGATTAATCTTTGATAAAACACTTTCTTATCTATTTCTTGATTCATGATTTTTAAAAAGAAATATACTAAGATACTTTCTACATACAAAATAAGAAATGATTGATAACCAGCAAAACAAAATACGATTCCAACTAACGCAATCAATCCTTTATACCATAAATTATCTTCTAACCATTCACATAAAACGTTTATACATATCGGAAATAAACACATAATCATTGTGATAACTTCAATCTGATTTCGATACGCAAACTGATATGCCCATATAGGATGTGTCAAATACAGTAAGTCAAACACAAGAATGCCTTTTAAATGACCTTTATTCCACTTTTCAAAAACTGCATTCCACAAAATCACTGACAAAGGAAATCCGACGCAAAAAATCACGATAGAAAAAAATGGATTAATGACCCATACTCCAAATATCTTTTTCAAGAATACAAGTGCCCATCTTCCTAATCCAATCCATTGTTGATACCACGCAAGTGCATTTGATGCAGAATATAAACCTTCCGCATCAAAACTCACAAAGTCTTGAAAAGACCACATTCCATAAATAACAAAAAAACAAAAATACACACCAAAAACATACAAATAATTTTGTTTGATATATTCTACTATGTTGTGTACTTTTGTTTGTCTTTCCATATTTCTTTTATTGATCCGAATCTTCTTCTTTTCTCTTTTCTTTATATACATCTACCATGTACATTCTTGTCATATCGTGTCTAGCTTGTGAAAAGTCTACTGTATCTTTTCTCTCATTGACTTCTTGATCAGAATATCCATATTCATCCAAATCAAAATCTGCTTTCTTTTCTGGCGCATAAATGCTTTGAAGATACCATTTCAACATTTTCTTTTCATTTAATGCACCCGCAACATGATATGCCATTTTAAACATCCACTTAATTTTCTTCCCTAGCGGGACATGGTCTGTAGAATGAGAAGTCTCATGTTTTCTATATTTTATTAAAGGTTCTGTTAAGAATTTAATATGTCCAGCTCTTTCTGCCATGATTCCAATCCATTGATCATGCATCGCAACACTCTTTGGCATTGGTGTGATAAATGGAACAAGATCTTTACGAAATGCCATACAACTGCCTTGATAACAATTCACAACCAAGTTCTTAATAAAACCAGTCTTAACATGTCGATCTTTAAAAAGATCTTTTCCTAATGGATTTAAATCTTCATCCACATATTCACAATTATGCATCACTGTTAATATCGTTGGATCTGATTCAAACGCAGCCATAACTTTCTGTACTTTATCATCAGCCCATACATCATCTTGATCAGATAAAAAGATATAGTTTTTTGTACAATGTACAATTGCGTTTTCAAAGTTAGAAATGACACCTTTTTCTCCCCATGGAAGAACATGTATGATTTCATATTCTTTTGCGTATTCTTCAATGATTTGTAAAGTATCATCTTCAGATGCATTATACGAAATCATAATTTCATCTCTATCATCTAATTGTTTTAAAATGGAATCTAATTGTTCTTCCAAATATTTTCCACCATTATATACTGCCATCGCAACTGAAATATTCATTGTGCGTCCTCCATCTGTTTGATTACTTCATCAAACTTTTGATTGATCGTATCATTCTCAAAATATTTTAGAAATATTTCTTTTGTTTGTTTTTTCATTTGTAAATAATCTGTATCTGTCATAGAAGTTATTTGATCTACAACATCACTTGTTAGATTAAAACCTATTTTTTCTTTTTCAACGATTTCAAAAGAATCTCCCTGAATATTATTAATCAATGGAATTCCATAAGATAAATAATCTAAAGACTTCATTGTTAATCCAACAAATACCGTGTCTTTCATCACATTGATTCCAAAGTGACAATGTTTAAAAATATTCTCTTTTTCAAATTCATCATAGACAATTCCATGATATTCATAAGAAATATCATATTTCTTTAATGCTTCTAAGAATGTAGTTCTATTTTCACCATCACCAATAATATCAATCGTAATCTTTTTCTTTTGGTTTAATTCTTTTAAGAAATCAACGATTTTATCAATATCAATAATATGATTAATAGATCCACAATATAAGAAATGTAATTCTTCTAAATCATCATATTCATCTATGATTCTATTTGGTTGTGCTAAATAAACTGTTTGAATTTCTTTCTTTGTATATCTATTTAAAACAGTTTTAAACAAATCACATTCACTAGTAATACAATCCGCATCATTCAAATAATGATTTCTTAGATTCCCCCATACATTTAATACTGGAGATGCCATTTTCTTTAATGTATTGGATACTGGTAAACTTTCAGGCCACATGTCTAATACATCAAACCATACTTTTACATTTGGATGATTTCTTTTATAAATTGAGAATTGTTTGACCATACTATTTGGTGGAACCATAACATAAATCAAAGAGACATCTAAATGCTTTTCTGCTTCTTCTATACAAGTTTTCGCAAATTGCGCATGAGAATGCATTCTTGCGTAGGATAGATTCTTTTGATATGGTTCTACATGTAAGTAATGTATTCCAATTCTTTTATTTGCGTAATATTCTTTACGAACATGATCAAAATCCGCAAAGTAGATTTCAGTTTCATAACCATTTCTCTCTAATGCGGATTGTACATATTGAATACGAATGTTGTAGTCATCGTATGTATCAAATATTAACGCTTTTTTCATAAGACTGCCTTAATTGTATTTGCCATTGTTTTAATTTCATTCCAAAAACTAAAATCACGAATTGACTGTAAGTTATACTTCATTTTATCTGGTAAAACTTCATGAATATAGGCTTCATCTGGATCTGAAGCCACAGATAAGATTTCATCTTCATCTTTATATTGAATTGACGCAATACTAGTAATCCCTGCAGGTAATAGTAATGTTGCGTACATTTCATCTGTATATGCATTGACATACTTTATAACTTCAGGTCTTGTACCAACAAAAGTCATATCACCACTTAGTACATTTAATAGTTGTGGAATTTCATCCAATCTACAATGGCGAATCTTTTCACCTACTTTTGTGATACGTGCATCATTTCCAATCGTTACTAAAGAGCCCTTCTTTTCTGCGTTATTACACATCGTACGGAATTTAAAGATACGGAATCTCTTTCCATATGTCGTAACTCTTTCTTGTCGAAAGAAAACGGGTCCTTCAGAATCCAACTTGATCCAAATAGAAACAATTAAAAATACAGGTGATAATAAAATCAATAAAATCAAAGACATTACAACATCAAAGATTCTTTTCACAATCATTGAGAAAGAATGCTTCTTTAATATCTCGTAATAAGGTCTAACTGCCTCATTTCGCATGTATTCTGGTAACTGTTCCCATTTCTTTAATATCATAATAACTTCATTTCTTGTAATGTATTTTTTAATGTTTTAATCACAATCTCAACATCTTCATCACTTAACTTTGTATGTAACGGTAATGTAATTTCATTGTGATAATGATCATAGGCATTTGGATAATCTTTAATATCAACACCTAATACCTTATACGCACTCATCATTGGTAGAGGTTTATAGTGTACATTTGTAGCTACACCTGCTTCTGCCATACGTGTGATGATTTCATTTCTTTGTTCAACTGTAATATCTGGAACACGAATCATATATAAATGTGCAGAAGAATGATAATTCTTTCCACTATGAATGATATGTTCAATATTCATTTCATCCATCGCTTCATCATACTTTTGAACAATTTCATATCTTCTTTCAATTAAGGATGGATATCTCTTTAATTGAACCAAGCCAATCGCAGCCATGATATCTGTCATATTACATTTATACCAAGGTCCAAAGATATCATATTCCCACGCACCTGCTTTTGTTTTCGCAAGTGCATCTTTACTTTGACCATGTAAAGAATAGAGTTGATATAAATGATATAGCTCTGCATCATCTACTCCTTCAATTGGTTTCCACACAGCACAACCACCTTCTGCGGTTGTTAGATTCTTTACCGCATGGAAGGAAAAGGATGTAAAGTCTGCTAGGTTACCAACAGTAACACCTTTTCTAGTTGCCCCAAAGGCATGTGCACCATCCGCTACAACTGCGATTCTTCCAAGTGCTTTTTGAATATCACATGTTGGATGAAATAAATCTTTCTTACGTTCAAGAATTTCATAAATCTTATCATAATCACATGGAACACCACCTAGATCAACAGGAATGATTGCCTTTGTCTTTTCTGTGATCAAGTGTTCCATCACATCATAATCCATCTCTAAAGAATCTTTTTGCGAATCTACAAATATCACTTTTGCGCCACAATGAATTGCGGCAGAAGCACTCGCTGTGTATGTATAAGCAGGCACAAGAACTTCATCACCTTCTTGAATACCTAAAACTCTTAGATTTAATTCTTCTGCAGCAGTCGCACTATTTAAACAAACGCAATTCTTTACATTTAGGAATGTACAAATATCTTTTTCAAATTGTTTTGTACGTGGACCTGTTGTAATCCAACCACTTCTTAATGCCTCACTAACTTCTTGTATCTCTTCCTCTGTAATATCAGGTGGAGAGAATGGAATAGGTTTACTCATTTATTATCACTTCCTTTTAATAAAAATATTCTTCTAACATCAAACACAAACAATGATAGATTGGTAAATGCTGTTCTTGTATCTGATATGTTCTTGTATTAGAAGAACGTATCGTTACATCCGCAATCTCAGATAATTTACTATCCTTTGCGCCTGTTAATCCAATTACTTTCATGCCTTTAGCTTTCGCACATACAGCTGCGTATAAGATATTCTCACTATTTCCACTAGTTGAAATTCCTAAGAATACATCTCCATTTTTACCATAGCCATTGACTTGTTGTGCGAAACAAAGTAAAGGTTCACAATCATTCATATAAGCAGTTGTTAAAGCAGGATGCCCATCCAAGGCAATCGCTGGTAAAGCTCCTTGTAAGTTCTTCGCCAACACTTCGCCTAATTCCAAATCGATGTCTTTGAGTTTTGCTTGCATTGAATCATCTAATTCTCTTGCCTTTTCAAAGCCCTTCATCAATTCTCCAACGATATGTTCTGCATCCGCTGCACTTCCGCCATTTCCAGCTACTAATAGTTTTCCACCATTTTCATAGCTTTCTTTTAGAATCTCATATGCCTTTACGATATCTTCCTTACTTCCTTGTAATTCAGGATATCTTTCCATCAATACTTCAACATGTTGTAATACTTTTTCTTTCATGTCTTACTCCAATATCTTCTGAACGCCCTCTAATAGTGAAGAAACCGTTATATCTTGTTTGTAGTCATCTTTTCCAATCAATACAGTTTTACATCCTACATTTTTTCCTGCTAGGATATCGTTTTCACTATCACCTATCATCCATGACTGTTCTAAGTCAATATTATAATCTTTTGCGGCTTTCATCAACATTCCTGGTTTTGGTTTTCTACAATCACATTCAATCTTTAATTCTTTGACTTCACCAGGATAACCAGAATGAGGATGATGTGGACAATAATAGATAGCATCTAGATATGCACCTTCTTGTCCTAGAAGTGTTTCCATCTTATGATGAATGTTATCTAATTGTTCATAAGTTACTTCACCTCTAGCGATAACAGGTTGATTCGTTACGACGATTGCTAGATAACCTGATGCATTGACCTTTTTAATTGCGTCTGTAACACCATCTAACAATTTAAATTCATCAATGTTTGTTAGAAATCCAACATACTTATTGATTGTTCCATCTCGATCTAAAAAGATTGCCTTCTGTTTATTTTTCAGATTCTTAGCAGTAATTCTTCCTGCCTTATAATCTTCACTAACCGCATAGTATCTTTCTGGGGTTCCCATATCTTTTACATATTCTGGACTATCATAACAAATCATCTTTCCTGTTCCAGATAATGGTTTTAATAATTGTCGATCTAAATCAATCTTTGGTGTATTGATTTCTTGTTCAAGAAGTTTAGGACTAATCACATGTAATCCTGCATTAACACGATTCTTATAATACTGTGGTCTTTCATCTTCTTTCGCTAGCCACTGTTGTACGACATGATTTTCATCAGAAATAATTAAACCACTATCATATGGATGATTGTTTGGATGTGTAAACAAAGTTACTAAACAATCATGCTCTTTATGATATTTCACAAAACGATTAAAATCGATATCAAATACTGCATCTCCATTTAATAGTAGAAAATCTTCTGGCAATTGATCTTTGATTTGAAACAAAGCACCTGCGTTTCCCAAAGGTTGTTTTTCAACAAAATAATCGATATGCACACCTAATCTTCTGCCATTTCCAAAGTGATGCATAATCTTATCAGCCATATAACCAACTGTTAAGATGATATCTTTAAATCCTTGTTTCCTTAAAGAAATGATTTCTCTTTCTAATACTGGTACACCATCAATAGGAATCAATGGTTTAGGAATATCAGGAAATAGTTCTGAGATTCTAGTACCTCTACCTCCTGCCATAATTACAACTTTCATCTTATTCTTCTCCTTGAGGAATATAAGATTCCGGTGTGTAATGGATGACTTTTGTACCACCATCTTCAAATTGGAATGGAATATACATAAGTTCCTTCAATGCTTCTTTGACTGCAGATTGGTATTCAGGTTGTACATAGAATACTAAGAATCCTCCACCACCTGCACCAAGTAGTTTTCCTCCTAGTGCACCAGCTTTCATACCCTTGTCATACAAGATATCAATATTACTTGTTGATACTGCATTGCCTGTTTGTTTCTTTAATTGCCATGTATGATTTAATAATCTTCCAAAATCATCTAAATCTTTTGTCTGATCAACAAGGATACTTTCTGCCTCATCTACCAAAGATAACATTTCTAACAATCTTTGTTTCTTTTCTTCTTTTGTTTCCTTTGTGGCCGCGTTTGCCTTTTGAACATCAGAAGAAAATCTTGTGAATCCAGTAAAGAACATCATAAGATTAGAATTTAATCTTTTCTTTCTTTCTGGTGAAATAATAATTGGTAACACATCATATGTTCCATCTTGATTAAAGTTGATACGATTAAATCCACCAAAAGAAGCAGCTATCTGATCTTGCCATCCACCTGCTTCTTGACATAATTCTCTTTCTAGATAGATTGCTTCGTCAGCCAATTTCTTTTTATCTGCGTATTTTCCTTTTAACGCATAAAATGCATTTAACATACCTACCGCAAAGGAAGAAGAAGTACCAAGTCCACTTCTAGCTGGTAAATCCGCCTCATACGTCAAACGAATCTCATGCATATCCAGCATCTGCATCGCATTCCGAATCGCTGGATGTTGAATATCTTTAATATCATTAACTCTTTCTGTTTTGGAATATGATAATTCTGTAGAATAATCAAAGAATCTAGGTAAATGTCTTACATTCACATAACAATATTTATCAAATGTTGTTGATAAAACAGATCCTCCATTCTCTAAAAAGAATTCTTCCATATCTGTTCCGCCACCAAAAAATGACATCCTAAAAGGTGTTTGTGTAATAATCATTTTGTACCTCTCATTTCTTTTGATTGATATAATCGATCAAAGATATCTTCTGTTTTCTTCCAATTAAATTTCTCATTCACAAAAGATATACAATCTTGACGCTTCTCTTTTAAAGCTTCTCGATTAGATAATAACTGAATCATTTGTTCTTTGATTTCAGAATCGCTTTCCGCTAGATTCAAAACTTTTCCTTCTTCATCAATACCTTCTGCGCCAACAGCAGTTGTGATAACTGGTAAGCCTAATCCAAAAGCTAGTAATACTTTTAATTTAATTCCAGCTCCATATGTTAATGGAAATACCGCAATCTCATTCTTTAGAATTTCTGTATTAATATCATCCACAAATCCCGTAATATGAATATTCTCACATTCCATTACTTTCAATTCGTCTTTTGGATAAGCACCTATGATATTCAATTTCCAATCTAATTGATTACATTGTTTAAAGATATCTATCAATCGCATTGCCGCAATATGATTTTCATCTCTTCCCATTTGTCCTACAAAACAAATACTATTTGGAATCTTTTCTACTTTAGGGATATTATTAAAATCCACACCATAATATGGATTTAATACTTCTACATTCTTAGAGTGATAAATTTCTTTTAAAAGATTTGCATCTTTATCATTAAATGTCATAACTGTATTTGCGTTACTAACATATTCTTTTTCACACTTCTTAACCTTATTTAATTCAATCTGACAATATAGTTTCTTTAAACCTTTTACTTCATGAACTTGTCTTGTATAAGACTGCACAACAACATCATGTTCTGTCATATTGAAGATAATATTTGGATATTTTTTCTTGATCCAAATATATTGTCCCATCGCAGTATATTCCGCATGAATCGCATCAATCTTTTTTTCTTCAATGATTTTTAATAGTTTCTTTTTGAATGTTTTACTATTTCTTATCGCAAACATATTTGGTTGTGATAAATGTAATAGTATATTTCCAATAAAAGACCATTTATTTGTTTCAACATATTCATAATCCGGATGATTTTGAATGAGCTTACGTTCATGTTCATTATTCACAAAAGTTAAAACTGTAACGTTATGATTCTTTTTTAATGCTTCTACTTGTTTTCCCATGCACACGCCACCCGCATGGTTTGCGTGTACATCTGGTACAAATGGAGAGATATGTAATATATTCATGCCTGTTCCTCCTTTGTCTGATTGATCCACTTCTTTAAATCTCTACGATACGCAAATAAATAGAATAAGAACTGTAATACCGTAGATACAAGATAAATATACGCTCCACCATTTACACCATATCGATTCACAAACACATTAGAAATACATAGAATAATTCCTGAAACAATCAAATAAATAATAAATTGTGTTTTTGTGTTACGGAACGTTGTTAAGGCCGTAGATAAAACTGTTACTATCGCAATCATTGTCGCACCTACAATAATGATTTGTAACGCATGTAAATAATTTGTTAGATCAACACCATACACAAGATTGAGTACAGGAATTCCTATAATCGTCGCACCAACTAACGCAACCACTCCAATTCCAACACATCCTATCACAATCATTTTCATCGCTTTTCTAAATTCTACAACTCTATTTTCAGAATATAACAATCCCAATCGATTAATATATGGTTGTAGTAAATAAATCGCACAAAGATTAATTAAAGTCGCAGGCATCAAAACAATTCCAAACATTGCTTGTTCACTTGAAGTTACTTTTCCATCCAATGCATATTTCGAGGCATTTGACAAATATACATTCAAGAAATAATACGCAAATGCATAGAAACCCGAATAAAACAAAGTAAATGCTTTTTTAATGGAATACTCTTTTTGTAGGAACTTACGAATCGATGGAATATCATAAAACAATGTCACAATGAAACAAAGAATGTCCACTACAATAAAAGAAAGAATCAAATTCTGAAATACTAAATTAATTAGAAATACGACTAATAAAGAACCAACTGCCTTAATAGTTAATGAGATACCAGACTTATACAAATCATCATGTTTCTGCATAATCCCATACAAACAATCAGATGCAGCTTCCAAGCACTTCATAAATGTTAATAACATCGTTAAGGCAAACTTATATGGTTCAAAATGTTTAACAGCACAATAAATAGCACCCACAATAAACATCAATGAAACTGTCATGATTCTATGAATCACATATTCCGTTTCATTGTATTTCCCTGTTTTATCAGTTACCTGGAAAGTTCTACCAGCATAAATACCAATATTGTATAAAAGACAAACAACAGAAAATAGAAGTGTAAAAACACCTGCATCTTCTGTTCCATTTAATCTCGTGATAATAATCATGAAAAACATTGAATTAAACGAATTCAATGTCGTTCCAATCATATTCCAAATAAAGTTTTTCTTAAATGTGTTATCTTTCATATTAATCAAAGTAATCTACTTTTCCTTTTATTCCTTTTTTAAAATCATTGAACGCTAAACGCACAACAGATAGATCATAATGATATCGAATCACTTCGTACCAACTTAATACTTTTCTAAACAAATACGCTATTGGAAAACAAGTTCCATATTCTTTTGCGACAATCAAATAATTTCTAACAAGATAATATTGTTGCATCTTAGAACCAGTTACAGTAGAAGCATTAACCTTATGATAAATTAACACCTTAGGTACGCACAGCATTTTGTACCCCCCCTTGATTGCGCGCATACAATATTCTGTATCCTCTGAATACAAGAAATAATCATCACTTAACATTCCATACTTTTTAATGAAATCATAGGAAATCAACATTAAACATCCAGTAGAAAATGAAACAGAAAATGGCTCGTTAGGAATTTTATCATTTGTAGTAATCATTGTTGTATATCCTAGTGCGCGATTATATTTTCCATAGCTATACCAACTATTTTCTTTATCATAGTAATAATTAATCAAACTTGTAGTAATCGCGACATTTGGTTCTGATTTAGTCGCAGAAACAAGTTCATTCAAAAAATCAGGCTGCACTACCGTATCATTATTGAGTAACAACACATACTTCGGTTCATATTTTTCAGCTGCTTGAATACCTATATTATTTCCTTCTGAAAAGCCTTCGTTTGTTGGCGAATAGATGATTTCACAATGTGCATTTAAAAAATCATCATTTTTCAATGATAATGTTTCTTTAGAAGCATTGTCCACAATCATGATTTTATAGTTTGAATAATGACAATTCACAATGCTTTCTACACATTCTTTTGTATCTTCATACCCATTGTAATTCACTAAAATGATACAAACTAAATCTTCCATTTCATCTCTCACTATTTCTATATCAACTCAATTCTTCCCAATAAACAATCTCAAATAAATCCTTGAACCAAAGTTCAAAATCTTACGAATTATAACGCTCATTTCAAAATCAAACTTTGAAATATGTAATTCTTCAGAATGTTTTCTTAATAACATCTTATGTTCTTCTACATATGCCTTTTGTTCTGTTGTAAGAACTTTACCTGTATTTGAATCATTTCTTAAGCGGAAATAATTCAACGGTTCATGAATAATATACACATCACCAAGACACGCAATACTCACCCAAAAGTCGTAATCTAAAATATATTTAAAACTAGGATCAAAACCTTTTACTTGTTCTAATACACTTCTTCTAAACGTATTGTTTAAAGGTGCACCAAATAAGTTTCTAGAAAATAAGCCAGCTCTTGCGATAACTTTTCCATCTACTAATCCACTTGTTTTATATCTTGTATAAGATCCTTTTGTATTTCCTTGTAAGTCTCTAAATTGTGTATCACTTTCTGACATCACTGCGCTTGGATGATTAATCAAAGCCATAACTTCTT
>CAVFDO010000024.1:0-21586 GCA_963621095.1 bacterium | reverse complement strand
TCCATTTCAGAAACTTTTTTCAAATTTCAGAAATCATATGTCTTTTTTATAAAAATCTTATTTTTGAATGCCGTAGTATTCTTCAAATGTATAATTAGGATCGTTTAATTCATGCCCCTTATTATATATAGCGTTTGCGACATCAACACCAACATAACGATAATGATAAGGTGTAAAGGCAACACCTGTAATACTTTCTTTTCCTTCAGGATATCTTTGAATAAATCCATATTCATGTGCGTGTTGATATAA
The DNA here is from genome assembly GCA_963621095.1 of bacterium. Lineage (GTDB taxonomy): Bacteria > Bacillota_I > Bacilli_A > Erysipelotrichales > Erysipelotrichaceae > Bulleidia. Next base: position 21,334 of record CAVFDO010000024.1, on the reverse strand, counting down.
CCATTGTCCAACAGTTGTTTCTTGGAAAGCAGTTGTATTGTTAATATTAGTTGGATCATCTGTAAAATCTAATGCGAGACCAGTTTGATGTTCATTACATCCCGCAATATATCCATTTGCCTTAGCGTATTCTTCACCATTCAGCGCGATGATATCTAATGCTTTTTCTTCAATTTCTTGATAAGACATATAACCACTTGTGACAGTTAATGAAATACCTTCAGCTTCTGCAGCTGCTTTCATTTGTTTTGCCATTTCACCAGCTTCCGCATTTACTTGAATAACATCTGTTGTACTATTCAAATAAGGAGTGGCTAGATTTTGAGGGACAAAGTCTTTTGATAAAGCGTGGGTAGAATCGACCAATACCTGCATTGAATTTGTATCTAATAATTCATCCGGTAACTTATTTGTATCTTCTGAACTACTATCGTCAGGTGATAAAGTAGGGACCAAAGTTGGTTGTGCAGCTTTATGAATCGCTTCTCTATTTTTATAAGCATACATACTAACTGTTAATAAAATAAGAGAAATAACAAGTAATATAGAAATAATCAAAACAATTGTTAATTTCTTTTTTGGTTTCTTTTCCTTTTTTTCTTTTTCTTCTAATTCTTCATGGATTTTTAGATCAGCGGCTGTTTCTTCAAGTTTTCTAAAAACATCATCAACTTTTTTTTCTTCTAATAGTTCTGGTGAATCTGAAATATTATCAAATAAAGTACTTGTTTCAGAAACAATCTTATCACTACTTGTACCATTTTCTAATTCATAATCTATATCTTCAGGAAAAGCACTTGTTTTACTTTCTAATTTTATATCTTCTAATTCTTTTTCAAATGTATCTTTATTATTCATAAATCTATTTTAAATGGAATTAAAGAAAAAGAAAAATTATTTCACAATATTTTCAGATAACAAAGATATCATAATTTTAATTTTTGTTATAAAAATGATAGTATTTTAATGTCTTTGAGAGGTATAGTATGCAGATTATTATCTATTTAATATTAATTTTAATGATTGTAAGAATGTTCTTAATGTCTAAAAGAACAAAGAAAAGTAAAAAGTTGATTGATGTCGTTAATTCTATTGGTGATAAAGATGAATTCTTTCATAATATGGAAGAATTTGAAGAAATAATGAAAGATGATGAAGAATTCTTAAATAAAGGAAGAGTTATTAAATTATGGGGTTATGCATTTCATAATGAATTTTCAGATTTTGAAAATGTATTAAGTTCTATCAATATTGATAAATTAATGACACATAATAAGAATGGTTCAGTTTCTATTAATGAAAATGAAGATGCTTTCTTTTATTTATATTTAGGAATTCCAAATATCCTAGAAAAAGATGGAATGCCTTTATATCGTAGACAATTGAAAGAAAAGATGGATCAATATAGTGATGTCTTAAATAATCAATTAGTCAAAGAATTAGGAAATGAAGTAAATAAGTTCTATGAAAATGAAGATGATAAAGGATTAAGTTTTTATGAAGATCTTTTATCTGGTAACTATAGTCAATATCAATACTCTAAATCCTTGATTGGTATTTATAAATCTATCGCAAACGCTACTGCAGCTTATCTTTATAAAGAACAAGGAAATACTGAAAAATATGATGAATGTAAGCCAATGTTAGAAAATTTCGCAAAGAGTGGAATTGGTGAAAGATGGATCAAACAACTTGGTTTAGAAGTTGAAAAACCAGTAGAAGAAACAATTGAAGTTTCAAATGATGAAGAAGAGGATACAAAGGAATGAAATTAATTGTAGGGTTAGGAAATCCTGGAAAAGAATATGAAAAGACAAGACATAATTCTGGTTTTATGGCCATGGATTATCTCTCTGATAAATGTAATACAACACTTAATACAAAGAAGTGGAACGCAAATATTGCCTCTGTTAAGATCAATGGAGAATCAGTCCTATTAATGAAACCATTGACATATATGAATGAATCAGGAAATGCAGTCATTCAAGCAGTGAATTATTATCATATTGATCCACAAGATATCTTGATTATGCATGATGATATGGATATTCCTACAGGATCTGTAAGAATTAGAAAGAATGGCTCTGCAGGTGGACAAAAGGGAATGAAATCTATTATCAATCATCTAGGTACAAGTGAAATAGCTAGAATTAGAATTGGTGTGGGTCATTCAAGTAGAGGAAATCATGAATTGGTTCCTGATTGGGTACTTTCACCAGTTCCAAAAGCAGAAAAAGAAGATTTTGAATTTGCGTTAAAAAATAGCGCTGAAGCAGCTTATGCATGGGTCACAGAACCTATGGATAAAGTTATGAATCAATATAATATTAAAAAGTAAATATGAGTAATGAAAAAATACCGAAGTGGTTATTAGATAAATTGGAAGATAATCCTGCAGTTAAATTATTAGATGAAGAAAATTCAGATATTCCATTGAATACAGTCATTCAAGAAGCTTTAACGATTGCAGCGTCTTTTCAACATCGTAAACGCTCTTTATTAGTTGTAAAACAAAATTTATATCAAGCACAACGCTTATATGAGAGAATTTCATCTTTCCTCTCTGATGAAGAATGTGCTCTTTTTGCTTCGGATGAATCTTTAAGAGTAGAGGCAATTGCCAACTCTCCAGAAATGCAAGCTATCAAAGTGGAAACGATGGCATCTCTTTTAGAAAATCCACATCAAGTTGTCATTACTTGTCCTAGTGCTTTATTACGTTTTTTACCGGAACCATCTGATTTTAAAGATTGTGTGATTGATTTATCTGTTGGAAAAGAAATCGATATGGATGATTTGAAGGAAAGATTAATCAAAGGTGGATATACACAGACCAATCACGTCGATCAACCATTATCTTTTGCTAGTAGAGGTGGTATTATCGATGTATATTCTATCAACTATGAAAATCCAATTCGTATTGAATTCTTTGATACAGAAATAGATTCTATTCGTTTTTTTGATGTCACAACTCAAAAAACAATCCAACAAATCAAAGAAGTAAAAATCGTTCCTGCTTCTGATGTTTTATTTACAGATAAACAAATAGAAGAAATCTGTAAAAAAGCTAGAAATTTATTGAATGAAGATACAAGGAATATATCTGGTGATATTGAATCTGATTTAACATCATTAGAAAGTCATATATTTGAAAGAAGAATGTATCCTTTTACTGTCTTATTAAATAAAGCTAGTGGTATATGGGATTATATGGATCGTCCAACATTCATTATTTCTGATCCTACGAAAGTATCAGATTCTATTAAGGCTTTATTAGAAGATTCTGTAGCGTACATTCAAGAAATGGTTCAAGAAGGAAAAATGATTCCAAAGTATTCTGTTTATCATGATTATTCTAGAATCGCGTTAGATTGTAAGAGAGTGAATGAAGAACCATTCATGGATAATATTTCTATGATAGGCGAATTACATCTACCAAATGAACCATTAGATATTCGTTTAAAAATGATTCATACACCAGAAAAGAATGTTATCGCATTAAACGAAAAAGAATTAAAGAAAATTATTGAAATATGTATTGATAATAAAATTCCTTATCAAATGATTCATTCAAATAGTGAATTAGCACAAGGAATTAACTTATATTTATCTGATTATGTACAAGGTTTTCATATTGGAACACAACTCAATGTATATACAGCTGCAGAAATATTTGAATTACATCATCATAGAGGAAGATACGAAAATAAATTCAGAAGTGCAGAAGTACTTCATCATTATGAAGATCTAAAACCAGGAGACTATATTGTTCATGCGACATATGGTGTTGGACAATATATTGGAATTGAAACAAGAGAATTTCAAGGTGTAAAAAGTGATTTCTTGAAAGTTGTTTATAGAGGCAATGCGGAATTATTAGTACCTCTAGAACAATTCCGTTTGGTTAGAAAGTTTGTATCAAGAGAAGGTGTCGTACCTAGATTAAATAAACTAGGTAGTGGTGATTGGGAAAAGACAAAACAAAAACTACAAGAAAATGTAGCGAATATTGCGGAAAGATTGATTTCATTATACGCAAATAGAGAAACACATATAGGTTATGCATTTTCAAAAGATTCTGAAGAACAAAAGAAATTCGAAGATGATTTTATTTATGAATTAACACCTGATCAAAAGAAAGCAGTAGAAGAAATCAAAAAAGATATGGAAAGTGATAAACCAATGGATCGATTAGTATGTGGTGATGTTGGTTTTGGAAAAACAGAAGTATCAGTGATTGCTTCATTTAAAGCTATCACAGATAACAAACAAGTAGCGATGTTATGTCCTACAACGATTCTTGCGGAGCAACATTATCATACGTATATTAATCGATATAAAGGATATCCTGTTGAAATTAGAGTGTTAGATAGGTATGTATCAAATAGTGAAGTCAAGAAAACGTTAAAAGATCTAGAAGAAGGTAAAGTTGATATTGTGATTGGAACACATCGCTTATTAAGTAAAGATATCAAATTTAAAGATCTTGGTTTATTGATTGTTGATGAAGAACAGAGATTTGGTGTAGAACATAAAGAACGAATCAAAGAAATGAAAAATGGAATTGATGTTTTAACATTGAGTGCTACACCAATTCCACGTACTTTACAAATGTCTTTAGTAGGAATACGACAATTATCACAATTGGAAACGCCACCAATGAATCGTTATTCTGTACAAACATATGTTGTAGAAAAGAATGATGGTTTAATTCAAAATGCCATTGAAAAAGAATTGAGTAGAAATGGGCAAGTTTTCTATTTGTACAACAATATTGAACAAATCTACAACAGAGTACGTAAACTACAACATCTACTACCAGAAGCTAAAATAGGTTGTGTACATGGACAAATGGGAAAAGAAGAAATCGAGGATACAATGTTGAGATTCAATCAACATGAAATCGATGTTCTTGTTTGTACGACAATTGTAGAAAATGGAATTGATGTACCAAACGCAAATACAATCATGATAGAAGATGCACAGAACTTTGGTTTAGCACAAATCTATCAGATCAAAGGTAGAGTAGGAAGAAGTGATCGTTTAGCGTATGCGTATTTAATGATTCCCCAACATAGACAGTTGACTGAGATTGCACAAAAACGTTTAAACGCAGTCAAAGAATTTGCCTCTTTAGGTTCTGGTTATAAAATCGCAATGCGTGATCTTACGATTCGTGGTGCTGGTGATTTATTAGGTCCATCACAATCTGGATTTATTGATACGGTTGGTATTGATATGTATATTGAAATGCTTGAAGAAGCAATCCAAGCAAAAAAGAATGGTAAAGAAATTGAACATCAAGAAATCAAACCAAATACAAGTATCAAGAAAACAAGTTATATTCCAGATACTTTCACAAATGATGATTTTGATAAATTAGATATGTATCAAAAATTTGATGCATTAGAAACAGAACAACAATTAAATTCATATCGTTTAGAAATCGAAGATCAATATGGTAAATTACCAAAAGAAGTAAAAGCTTTATTTGAAAAGAAAGAATTGGATATTGCCCTCAAAGATCCAATTGTACAATCTTATAGAGAAATCAGAAATCAAATGGAAATTACTTTTTCATCTTTATATTCACAACATGTTGATGGTGTAAAACTATTTGAAGCATTCACAAAAATATCAAAAGATATTACGATTAGATACGCAAATAAATGTATTATTGTTTTGTTACCAAAATCTAAGAATGATTTAAAGATGGCAGTTCAATGTATCCAAAAGGCAAAGGAGTCCGTTCATGAGAATTGATAAATATTTAAAATGTTCAAGAATTTTAAAAAGAAGAACCGTTTCAAAAGAACTCGCATTAAACCAAAGAATTGAAATCAATGGTAAAGTAGTTAAACCTTCTCATGAAGTGAATGTTGGTGATATTGTTGGTGTAACATTTGGTAGTCGTAAGATGGAAGTCAGAGTATTATCTGTCCAAGAAGTTAAAAGAAAAGCAGAAGCTTCTGATATGTATGAAATTGTATCAGAAAGTCGCATCACAAATGAAAATGACGTGTTAGAATAATAACGGTGACAAGATATGAAAAATACAAAGAAGAAAAAACAAAAAAAACAGAAGAAACAATTCAATGGCCTTCCAATCGCAAAAAAGATTATTCCTGTTGTTTTATTGCCTCTTTCCGCAATGATGATTTATTCTGCAGTTAATGAAATCACAACAACTGTAAAACTAAATCAACAATTAGCTGAAGTACAGGCAAAATTACAAGAAGTAAAAGATGAGAATACATATCTTACACAACAAAAAGAAAAGTTGCAGGATCCTGATTATGTAGAATCTTACGCAAGAGGAAATTATCAGTTGTCAAAAGATGGAGAACAAATCTTTTATCTTCCAGAAAATACAAATAAATAAAATCCGGATTTTAAATTCGGATTTTTTGAAAGGAATCTTATGAACATTCAAGAATATATCAAGAAACTAAATACATTGATTCAACAATCAACAAGTGCATCTATTGGTTATAGAAATACACATAACATCCTAACGATTACAGGTATCGCTTTAAGTGCAAGTGCTGCAGGAGTTCTCGCAATTGGAACAAGCATTGGAATGAATCTAGGATTGATTATTGCTTCTGTATCTTGTGCAATTGTTTCTTGTGTGACTTTATTAGTTGATCGCATTTATGATTTTGAAGCGAAAGCTATTTTAAAAGAAACAATCGCTAAACAACTCGAACAAGAAAAAACATATTTCGAATTAAAAACAAATATATACAAAGAAGATCATCAAGATATCTTTGTGGAAAGATGTGAATCCATTATTCATCAATAGAGGTCATTATGTTTAAAATTATTAGAAACGCACATATTTATGCTCCAGAAGATCTTGGGGCCCAAGATGTTTTAATCAGTGAAGATAAAATCATAGAAGTAAAGAAAAACATTAATTTTCCATATGAACATGAAGAAATTTACGCAACAAATAAATATTTAGTTCCAGGATTTATTGATCAACACGTTCATATCATTGGAGGTGGAGGAGAAAATGGATTTTCTTCTTTAATAAGAGAAATACAAGTAAAAGATTGTGTGCAATATGGTGTTACTTCTGTTGTAGGTTTATTAGGTACAGATGCACATGTGAAATCCATCGCACAATTAGTTGCGAAAACAAAAGCACTAAAAGAAGAAGGAATGAGTGCGTATTGTTTAACTGGATCCTATGCAGTTCCTACAACAACATTAACAGGTGACATTGGAAAAGATATTGCGTTTGTTGATGAAATCATTGGTGCAAAAGTCGCAATCAGTGATCATCGCTCTTCTGCACCAACGAAACAAGAACTTGCACGTATCGCAACGCAATGTAGAACTGCAGGTCTATTAGCGAAGAAACCAGGTATCGTACATATGCATACAGGTAAAGGTAAAGATGGTCTTAAAAAAATCATGGAAATTGTAAACGAAACAGATATTCCAATTACACAATTTAGACCAACTCATTGTGCAAACCAATATGAAGATGCCATCGCATTCGCAAAGATGGGTGGATATATTGATTTTACAGCTGATGAAGATACAGATGCTTTACTTGTAGAAACTTTAAAACAAATTCCTTTATCACAAATCACATTATCATCAGACGCTAATGGATCATTCCCAATATGGAATGAAGATATGACAATTCGTGCAATGGGAATTGGTAAGATGCAAACATTGTATGAAGTTATTCGTTCTATGATCATCAATCAACATATTGATCCATCCATTGCCTTATCTATCATCACAAAGAATGTTGCGGATGCGTTATTACTTACAAACAAAGGGCAAATTCAAAAAGGAAAAGATGCAGATTTTGTTTTATTAGATGAAATATATCAAATAACAGATGTATATGCTTTAGGACAACCAATGATCGTATCAAAGAAATATGTTAAAAAAGATTATTATGAATATGAATGATGTTTCTCTATTTTAATAATTCACTATTGGTAGAAGTTAAATTGTTTTCGTGATATTTGTTTAAATCTAAAAGAACTTTGATTAATAAGGATTGATTATTCTTTTCTTGAACGAAATCTAAAATGAAGTTCAAAATGATAGGTACGTTATCATAACTAGATTTATTTAAAGTAGAATAGTAGAAATATTTAATTTCTTCTATAAACTTATGGATATCATCATGAATTCGATATTGAATAGCTAACAAAAAATGTTTGTTAATATCCGTTGAATTAACATATACTCTTTTAATCGACTCTTCACATTCATAAAAATCATTTAGTTGATATAAACAGAATGGTATATACCATTGCATGTCATCAGTTAAATTATTTTTTAAAGTTTTTACTATTTCAATACATTCTTGATATTTATGATCAATAATAAAACTGAACGCTAATGATTGAATAGTAGCACTTGTATTTGAACTGAGTTCATTATTTTTAAGTTCTAAAATAGATTTTAATCTTGCTTGAGCCTCTTCTTGTTCTCCTAATAAAACTAAACAATTTCCTTCAAATAAATCAATATCTGATAATCTTTTATAATTGTTAAGTTCTTTTAATATAACTTTAACTTTTTGACACATTAACAAAGCTAATACTGGTCTGTTCATTTCACCTAATATCGCTATTTCTTGAAAACAATTCATCGCAAAAATGATAGAATCTTTAGAACAAAAAGAATTTGAAAGCTCAATATAATCATGTGCGAGTTTTGCGGTAGAGTGATTTCTTTTATAAAACAAAGCTAATAAACTAAAATAAATTGCTTTTTCATAATTAGATAAAGCGTAAATATAATCGTCTAAAAAAGTTTTACATTTCACAACTGAATCTGAATCATGAGATACTCTTAGATGATAAAATAGTTCAAGAATTTTACAAGTAAAAAAAGCATATGAGTTTTCATATGTATTTTTTTCTGCCATAGATTCTTTAAGAATATTATTTTCTTTAGAGGTTTGTCTTTGGAAAAGATAGTTATATGCATTAGACAATTTATCTTCAGTATCTTTTTTTATAGAAGTGGAATCATTAAATAGACAAGAATAAAAATCATTTAATTGAAAAATTATTCCATCTGGGAAATGACGATTTCCGTGTTCAAGATCTGATAAAAATCCCTTATTTAAATGCAAAGACCTAGAAGCTTCACCTAAAGATAGATTTTTAATTATTCTTTGATTTTTAAAATATGCACCTGCAATAGAACGAAATAATAACTGAGTTTCATTATCATTTAAATAAGAACTAACTAACATATGTACTTCTCCTAATATATTAAGTATAAATCCATATGAATAGATATATTCATAAAATTCAAAAGGTTAGTAAACAGTATCATGAAAAATAATACAGATATGGTGATAGAATCCGTAAAACATCAGGAGGAAATAGCATGGAAAGAAAAATAGTATTAAAGAAGGTGTTATTAATTGAATTATGTTGTTTATTTGGAGTTAATCATACAAAAACTTTTGGAATGGTATTTAAAGAAAATGTAAATAATATCAAAATTAATTATATTGAGCCTAGAATTAATATTTGTGATGTTAATTGGAATAATGATTAGATGTAAGGTTAGTAAACATACGGTTCTTGATACACAAAATGAGAATGTTAGAATGATTTTAGAAAGGAAGTAAAAAACATGACAGTATTATTTGAAGAAGTATCATTAGAAAGCGCTGAACATAACTTACCATTGGTAAATTGTGATGTAAAAGGCGGTTGTGGAATTGGTTGTGTTAATTGCTAAAGTTCTACAGAAATGAAGGCTAGGAATTCCTGGCTTTCTTTTTGATATAGGAGAGACTTATGAAAGAAAAATATAATCTATCTAATATTCATATAATTAAAATAAATACTGAAAAATCAATTCTTTATAATGTAAAAAATAACATAATATGTAAAATCCCAACGGAATTTGCGAGTAGAATTTTAACATATCAAAATGGATTAGATGATATAGACTTAGAAGGTATATTAGATAAAGAATTTGAAGACAGAGAAGAAGCTATTCCAAAGCATACTAATTGGTTTCAAACAGGTATATTAAATATGCTTGTCATTAATGTTACAAATCAATGTAATCTAAAGTGCTCGTATTGTTATGCTAATTATGGAAAATTTGATCAAAAGAATGAGAATGATAAAAACATTGATAAAGAGACAATTGATGATCTTTTTACTTTTATAAAAAGCAATCAAATACGAAGAATAAATAGAGTAATGTTTTTTGGTGGAGAACCTTTAATTGCATATAAAGAGATTTCAATAATTTGTAACAAGTTCAAAGACTTATTTAATAGTAAAGAGTTAGAAGAGATTCCTAAATATGGATTAGTAACAAATTTAACAAAATGTAATCAGGAAATTATAAATCTAGTAAAAAACAATAAGATAGATATAACAGCTAGTATAGATGGCCCTGCTGAAATTCATAATCAACAAAGATGTAATTCTTATAATCTAGTAGAAAAAAATTATGAATTGTTAAAAGATAATGTTGTGGCGATAGAAGCAACTTATACTATGAATCATGTTAGAAGAGAAATTTCTATTCCTAAATTAAGAAAAATACTCTCTGATAAATTTTTGATTCCAACAAATCATATTGATGTTGTTCCAGTAAGTGGATGCAAAAAGTTGGAAGTAAATTCTATTGAAAATCAAGATATGATAAAAGATAAAGAAATTAATACAGAAGATGGATTCATTTTTTCAGCGTTCGATAATGAAAAACAAAGTGATTTATTTTGTAATGCAGGATGTAATAGAATTTGTATTTCAATTAATGGCGATATTTATCCTTGTCAAATGTATGTAAATTATCCACTCACAAAATTAGGAAATTTAAAGGATTGGAAAATAAATACTTATAAAAAAATATTAGAGAACGTACCATCTAGAAAAAGAAATAAAGAAAATTGTATTGATTGTTGGGCACGGAAATTCTGTAAGATATGTCCAGCTCAATCATTAAATGATCAAAATACTTTCAATGAAGAAAAATGCAAAGAAAGATTAGTAAGATACGATATTCTTTTAACTCAAAGTGTTTTTGGCGAAAGGGGAAATTGACTAAACTGTTAAAAGGTATATAGTCATTTAAGAAGGCATTCTAATGAAAAGAGTTCTAAATCAATATTCAAAATTAAAGCTATATTATGTTTTGGTTGGAATCATTTCTATTGTTTGTAGTGTTGTGTTATTACTTGCCACAAATGCGATGAGTAACTTAACTTCCTACATTACAACCAACGGGTTAGTAAACGTTTCAAATCTTATCTATACAGTATTAGTTTTATTTCTTTGTTATCATTTCATAAATCATGTTTTATTCAAAAAAATGAAAAGTATGATTCAAATCTATTTGAATCAAAAAATCTATCATCAATTAAGTGATTCATTAAATCATAGATCAATTGATATTACTTATGAACAAGGTGATTTATATGCATTGATTCAAAGTGATGCATCTAGTAGTATTACTTTTTTATCTGATACATTGATTGATATTATTTACCAAATCATTCGTTTAGTAATGGTATTAGTTTATATATTTGTATTGAATATTCAATTATCTTGTATTTACATCTTAGCTACGATAATTTCTATCTTTGTTCAAAAGAAATTCTCTTCTACTGTTTCTGCAGCCAATGAAGAAACAAAACAAAAAGAGATTTCAATGAATACAATCTTACAAAATATATTAGAAAATCGTTTAACAATCAAAATGAATGATGCGGATATATTCGCAAAAGATTTATATGAAGATAAAGTATTAGCTTATACAGATGCTTATATAAATGTGGAAAGTAAAGCGTTACCTTTTCGTATGATAGGTATCTTTTTAGGTTTATTACCAATATTAAGTTTATGTGTTGGTGGTATTTATTTCATAGAACAGGGAACTCTAACATTAACTACTTTTTTATCCATTGAATATATTTGTAATTGTGTAGTGTATGATCAACTTCATTTCTCTGATTTTATTACAGAAAGTGTTAAAGCTTTTGTTAGTGTAAAAAGAATTGTTGATTTCAATATTAAACAAGAAAATACTCATACAAACCAAACAAATGACATTGATTTAAATACCGTTTCTTATCAGTATCCAAATACAGATAGAATTGTTTTAAATGATATTTCACTTCATATTCCATATGGTGAAAAGATAGCCATCGTAGGAAAAAGTGGATGTGGAAAATCAACACTATTGAAGATGATTGCGGGATGGATCAAACAAGATACTGGAACTACTGATTTACCAGAAGTTACTTTTGGAGAACAATTTCCATATTTATTTACTGATACAGTAAAAAATAATATTACTTGTTGGAAGAATGTTAATGAAGAAGAATATCAACATCTATTATCTATTTGTAAGATTAATGATTTCTTACAAGATGATCAGATGATTCTAGAAAAGAATGGTTCTAATTTAAGTGGTGGTCAAAAACAGAGAATCTCATTAGCGAGAGCTTTGATAAATCATAAAGATGTTATTTTATTTGATGAATCATTTTCTGGAATTGATAGTAATAACGCATTAGAAATACTACAAAGTATCATAAAAGAATATCCAAAAGAAACAATGGTATTTACAATACATCAGTTAGAACTATTAAAAGAGATGGATCGTATTATTGTAATGGGGAATGGTTCTATTGTATTTGATGGAACATATCAAGAATATGAGGCAAAGTATGGAAAAGAATAAATGGAAAATATTTATTAGAACACAATCATATTTGAAACCATATTTGATTCCATATCTATTCTTTGTGTTTATATCAGGATTAGGACAGTTTTTAACATTCTCTTCTGTTGGTGTGTTTTTAAAAGAAATATTATTGTTGGTTTCATCTAAGAATACAGATTTCACTGTACAAAAAGGAATATTATATTTATTTGGAACATTTTTATTTACTTGTTTAATGGGATTTGGAATATTCAATATTAAAAAGATTGAACAAAAAATCAAAGTAACGTTAAGACAAGAAATGATAGATAGTTATATCCATAGCGATGAAAAAGAAGTAGAAAGTATTTCTGATAAAGAAGTTATGAATCGTATGTCTATGGATTTAACAAAGATGGTAGATTTAGTAGGATGGATTATGGCAGGTAGTATTTATATGCCTGTCATATCGGGATTCCTTTCTGTTATTTATTTGTGTTATGTTGATTATAGAATTGCGTTACTTTGTATTTTGATTAGTGTGATTGAATATTTCTTACTACGTATGTTCTCTCAAAAAAGGGCAAATACAATGGAAGAAATGACATTGGAAAAGAATCGTATTGTTAACTTTTTGAATGAAGAAATTGATGGTCAAAAAGAAGTTAAAACATTTGGCTTAATACAGAAGTTTCATGAATTATTAGATCAAAAGATTATTAAAGTAAATCAATTTATACGTCATTATAACGCAATGAATTCTTCAAGATTATTTATCTCTATGTTTTATATTGAATGCATTGAAGAAATCATTCTTTTGATTGTAGGTGCTTCTTTAGCTTCTGCAGGAGCGATTCTATTTGCGAATATCATGATTGCGATACAACTATCAGATCAAATCAACCAAATGATAGTTTCAGTTTCTGTAATGAAGATATTTGTAGATGAATATGCAGTCTATGAAAATCGTGTATTTGAAATCATTGATTTAAAAAAACAAGAAGATTCTAGAAGTTTAGATACAAATGATGCGTTTAAAATGGAACATGTATCCTTTTCTTATGATGATCAAGAAGTTTTACATGATATTTCTTTTAGAATTTCAAAGAATCAAAAAGTTGCGATAGTTGGAGAAAGTGGCAGTGGAAAATCAACGATTATGAAATTATTGATTGGACTTTATACTCCACAAAAAGGAACAGTCAGTAAAGAAAAAAATCAAACGCTATCATACATGCCACAATCGAGTTCTATGTTTCTAACAAGTGTAGAAAATAATATTTCTTTAACTACTGATAGTTCTCATGAAAAAGTAAAAGATGCATCTGAAAAAGCAGGTGCAGATACATTCATAGAGAAAAAAGAAAATGCATATGACTATGAGATGCAATCTAATGAGGAAGGATATTCTGGAGGAGAACTACAACGAATTGCGTTAGCTAGAATGTTCTATCAAGATTCTGATGTGTTTGTATTAGACGAGCCTACTTCAGCGTTAGATCAAAACACAGAAAAAGATATCAAAAATAAATTAAATCAAACTAAAGATAAGACAATCATTGTTATTACACATCGATTATCGTTTATAGAATCTTTTGATAAAATCATTGTTGTAAATGATGGAAGAATCGTAGAAGAAGGAACACATCAAGATTTATTAGATTATCATGGAATCTATGCAAGCATGTATGAAAAACAATTAACAACAAACTAAAAGGTACTGTTCATCGCAGTACCTATTTCATTAGTCTAAATCTTCACCTTGTGAAGCAATACATTTCTTATACCAGAAGAATGAGTCTTTTCTACTTCTAGAGAAGTCACCAGTTCCATCATCATTTCTATTAACATAGATGAAACCATATCTCTTATACATTTCACCTGTACCAGCAGATACAAGATCGATTGGACCCCAAGTTGTATAACCAATCAAGTTAACACCATCTTCTTCAATCGCATCTTTCATTACTTTTACGTGATCTCTTAGATAATCGATTCTATAAGAATCATGGATAGAACCATCTTCTTCTACCTTATCAATCATACCCATACCATTTTCAACAATCATGAGTGGTACATTTGGATAACGATCAGCTAATTCATTCAAAGTATAACGTAATCCAAGTGGATCAATTTGCCATCCCCAAGGAGTAGCTTCTAAGTAAGGGTTCTTACAACCCATGAATACGTTGCCCTTAGCCTTTTCTTCTTCATGTGTTGTAACACAGTTTGTCATGTAGTAAGAGAAAGTATACATGTCAACGACACCTTCTTTGAGAATCTTCTTATCTTCTTCATTATCCATGAAAGAAGTATCTGTAACACCTTGTGATTTTGCGTAAGACTTAGCGAAATGAGGATATTCACCTCTTACCATGACATCACCACAATAGTTATTCATGAAGTTTGTATTTTGTTGATTTAAGAATTGATCTTTAGGATCTGGTGTTAAACCATAAGATGTCATATGCGCAATCATCAAACCAATCATGAAATCAGGATTGATCTTATGTCCGGCAATAACAGCTTTCGCACTTGCGACAAATTCATTGTGTAATGCTTCAAAACGCTTTTGAGGATTATCAATTAATTTATCAACAGGTCTTTGATCTGTGTTAGCTAGATCTTCTGTGGATACATATCCAACACCATTGTATGAACCACCACCTGGCATTAATGCACAGTTGATTTCATTGAATGTTAACCAATATTTAACTTTACCATTGTATCTTTTAAAACATGTAGTTGCGTATTTTACGAATAGATCAATGACTTTTCTATCAACAAATCCATGATATTTTGTTACGATGCCCCATGGAATTTCATAGTGAGATAAAGTAACTAATGGTTCAATACCATATTTCTTACATTCATCAAATACTTCATCGTAGAACTTTAGACCAGCTTCATTTGGTTGTTCATCATCTCCATTAGGATAGATTCTTGACCAGTTTATAGATAGTCTAAATACTGTCCAACCCATTTCCGCAAATAATGCGATATCTTCTTTAAAATGATGATAGAAATCAATTGCTTCATGTGAAGGATAATAAACACCTTCTTCAATCACAGGAGAGAACATTCTAGGGGTCTTAACATTTCCTCCCTTTAACATATCCGCACAAGATAGACCTTTGCCATCAGTTAGATATGCACCTTCACATTGGTTAGCAGCTACAGCGCCACCCCATAAAAAACTCTTTGGAAAACTCATTTTTTAATCTCCTTTTTCAACTCTATTATTTTAATGTAAGTGGTTTCAAAATGCTATGAATATGATTGGAACTTTGTTCCAAAAAAGGAGACTATAATAGATGCAATGAGAGGGATAGTATGAGTAATGAAAAAGTAAAAGGTTCCGTTGATTTGTTACATGGACCTATTTTAAAGAATCTAATTATATTTATGATTCCAATTTTTATCTCAAATTGTTTTCAACAATTATATAACGCAGTTGATACAGCATTAGTTGGAAATATATTGGGAGAGAATTCTTTGGCTGCAGTAGGTGCGACTGCTTCTATTTTTGAATTATTAGTAGGATTCTCAATGAGCTTGAGTTCTGGCTTTTCAATTGTAATCGCTAGAGCGTTTGGATCTGGGGATTCACATCGTATGAAAAAAGCAGTTGCGGGTTCTATTGTAATTGGAATATTTACAACTTTATTATTAACAATTATTTCAATTTTCGCATTAAAACCATTATTAGTTTTAATTGATACACCACAAGAAATCATGAATGAAGCATTAGCTTATATTAATGTCATTGGATATTTTGTATTCGTGATGTTTGCGTATAACTTATGTTCTGGAATACTACGTTCTATTGGCAATTCTGTGATGCCACTTGTATTCTTAGTATTTTCTTCTTTATTGAATATATTCTTAGACTATGCTTTTATGGCTTGGTTTAATATGGGAGTTGCGGGTGCAGCTATCGCAACTGTTTTATCACAAGGTATTAGTGCAGTTCTTTGTGTTATTTACATGGTAACGGGTGTTAAAGAAGTAATACCGGAAAGAAGTGACTTTGCTTGGGATAGTGAACTAATGAAAGATCTCGCAGGGCAAGGTTACGCAATGGCAATCATGGGATCTATCGTTTCAATTGGCAGCATCATTCTACAATCTGGAATTAATGGTTTAGGAACAAAAATCATTGCAGGACATGTAGCCGCAAGAAAAGTATACGCTGTTATGAATTTGCCATTTATATCTATGGGTGTAGCGATATCTACTTTCATTGGTCAAAATAAAGGAAATAATCAAGGTGCTAGAATCTTACGTGCAATGAAAGATGCATATTTATTTGATGTAGTATTTGCGGGTGTTTGTACTTTGATATTAGCGTTTAGTGCACCAACATTAGTACATTTGATTTCTGGCAGTACAAATGAAACGATTTTATCCAATGGATCTCGTTTCTTATATGTTGTTGGACCTTTCTATTCCGTACTTGGTATGTTGATGCAAACAAGATTTGCCTTACAAGGATTAGGTTCAAAGATACTTCCTTTATTTTCTTCTGTCATCGAATGTGTAGGAAAAATATTATTTACGTTTTTCTTAATTCCAATTTTTCAATACGAAGCTGTTATTTGGTGTGAACCTATCATTTGGTGTTTGATGTTAATTGAGTTACTTATTAGTTTCCACTGTAATGATTATGTCAAACAAGTGAAAGCCGAATTAAAAAACAATCAGTAAAGATTCATGATTGTTATGAAGATAATTAGTACTAAATAAAATACAACTATTTGTTTATGTCTTAATAGTAATGCGATGTATTCTCTTAAAGTAGCGGGTGGTACATAATACATCGCTGTCTTACCACCAATACAATATGCATTTAGATTCAAATCTTTTGTAAGAAATGCAGTTCTTAAGACATGAAAATCACTTGTTGAAACAACACATGTAGAATCTTCTTTCATTAATTTCTTTGAGAAAAAGAGATTCTCTTTTGTTGTGGTAGACTTGTTTTCTTCAATGATTTCTGTTTCTTTTACACCATTTTGAATTAAATATTGTTTCATCGCATATGCTTCTGATACAACTTCATCACTTCCTTGTCCACCAGAAACAATGAACTTTCCATAGTTTGTTTTATGATACCACTCTAACGCTTTATCTAAACGCGACTTTAGTAAAGGCGTAACAGAACCATCTTTTCTAATTCCACAACCTAATACAACAATATAATCACAAGGATAAGGTTTCTTTAACTTTGGATAAATAAAAGAATAGATAAAGAATCCACCAATAGATAAAGGAATAAACAAAACAAGATTCATAATAAAAGTTAAAATGACAACTTGAATTTGTGAACCAGATAAACCAGCAAATGTATTAAAGTACCAAGTATAAGCACCTAAAAAAGTTAATAATCCCCAAAAAATAGGTTGTATATGAACAATCGAAAATCCTTCTTTTTTGATTACATAAAAACCATCAATCATCAATAGAATACCAGTAATAATGAAACAAATAATTATGATGAATGTAATTGTGAATCCAAGTATTAAACCAAAACTATTATTTAAAGCAAAAGATAAATACACGAGGAAAAACAATAAATAAAAGATTCCTAATTCTAATAAAAATCCATTACTAATATGTCTAGGTTCTTGTTTAATTCTAATGATTGATGTGATAAAAAATAAAAATCCTAAAACACCATATAATATTAATACTTTCATGCGTTTCTCTCCAAGATGATATCAATCTGTTGAAATAAATCTTCTTTATTTTCATAAGAATAGATATGAAAATAAGGATTACCTTTCAACATTGCGGATAACATTGTATCTTTATTTCGATAGAAAATATAGGTAGGTTTTTGATACTTTTCTGCATACGCCAATTCATAACCAACTCCTAAAGAAGGATGTGTACATTCCGCAATCACAACATCACATTCTCTCAACCAAGCAGTATCTTGTTCATAAATCAAAGAGTCTTTATCTCTAGATTGTTCTTGAATGGAACGATGTACATCACCTACATGTTCTGTTAATACGAAATCTGTTTGGTTGATATATGAAATGATATCATGATAAAGCTTTGTATCGTTTTGTCCACCACGAATACTTCCCGCAAAATATACTTTTTTGTTCATGTAATAATTCTCCTAAATATACTATAATTATACGCATTAGGAGGGAAGATGTCGGATTTAAAAGAAAAAACAATCTCTCAAAACTATGTCTATCAAGGAAATATTGTAAACTTAAGAGAAGATAAGGCAGAGTTACCAGATCAAAGTATTGCGGATCGAATTGTTGTAGAACATCCAGGTGGTGTAGGAATTGCGTTAGAAGATGAAGATGGAAAATTTTTCTTTGTATCACAATGGAGATATGCACAATCTGAAGTGACTTTAGAATATCCTGCAGGAAAAAGAGAAGCAGGGGAAGACGATTTAAATACCGCAAAACGTGAAATTGTAGAAGAAGTTGGGTATGAAGGAACAGATTGGAAATATCTTGGATTGATGTATCCAACACCTGCGTATGATTCAGAAACAATTGGCATGTATTATGCGAAAAAAGGTGCATATAAAGGACAACATTTAGATGTTGATGAGAATATCAATGTATCAAAATATACATTGGATGAAATTACAGAAATGATTATAAATGGTAAAATTCATGATGCGAAAACAATCGGCATGACATTTTTAGTTAAAGAGATGAAAGAGAAAGGAATGATTTAATATGGAAAGAATTGCTAGTTTTACAATCAATCATTTATTATTAGAACCAGGTGTTTATGTAAGTAGAAAGGATCATGTTGGTAATGAAGTATTAACAACATTTGATCTTCGTCTAACAAAACCAAACGTAGAACCTGTGATGTCTACTGCAGAAGCACATACAATTGAACATTTAGGTGCAACATTTCTAAGAAATCATGAAGCATGGAAAGATAGAGTTGTATACTTTGGTCCAATGGGATGTAGAACAGGTTTCTACATGATTCTTCATGGTGATTATGAAAGTAAAGATGTTGTTGAACTTGTAAAAGAATTATTTACTTTTGTAGTGAACTTTGAAGGAGAAATTCCAGGAGCTACTGCGATTGAATGTGGTAACTACTTAGATCAAAATTTAAGTGTTGCGAAATATTGGGCAAAGAGATATTTAAAAAATACATTAGATGGAATTGATGAAGCACATTTAGTGTATCCACAATAAGAGGAGAAAGATATGAAAATTGGAATTATTGGTGCGATGGATGTTGAAGTTTCTCATTTAAAAGAAGCAATGACAATCACAAATACGGTTACTGTTGCTAGACAAGAATATTGTGAAGGTAAGTTAGGAGAAATGGATGTAGTAGTTGTACAGTGTGGTGTAGGTAAAGTAAGAGCCGCAATGTGTGCACAAGTATTATGTGATTTATTTCATGTCACACATGTATTAAATACTGGAGTTGCGGGATCTTTGAATAATGATATTAATATTGGAGATATCGTAATCTCTACAAATGCGATTTTTTATGATGTGAACGCAACAAACTTTGGTTATGCATTAGGTGAAGTTCCTTCTTTAGGAAAAGTTTGTTTTGAAGCTGATGAAAGTTTAAGAGAACTTGCGAAAGAAGCGGTAAAAACAGTAGCTCCTGAAGTTGGTGTTTATGATGGTAGAATCGCAACAGGTGATCAATTTATTTGTGAAGCAGAAAAGAAGAATTGGATTCGTGATAACTTCCATGCGGAATGTTGTGAAATGGAAGGTGCCGCAATTGCGGAAGCGGCATATTTAAATGATATTCCATTTATAATCATTCGTGCGATTTCTGATAAGGCTGATGAAGAAACTGTTGTTTCTTATGATGAGTTTGAAGGAAAAGCTGCAGTACATTGTGCGAAAATCGTAGAATATATGATTTCTAACATGCATGCATAACATGAGAATAATACAAATGACAAAAAAATTATTAATTACTTTTCTTGTAATGTTTGTATTGCTAGTAGGTGTCATTGGTTGTGTTTTAGTGAAAGATTATAAACAAGATACAAAACAAGAAACGAGTACTGTAGAACCTACTACAGAACCAACCCCAACAACAGAACCAACTGTAGAACCAACAATTGATCCAGAATCTGATCCTAGATTTACAAGTACAGATAGTTTATTGATCATTGCGAATAAAAAACATAAATTACCAGATGGGTATGTTCCTAGTGATTTAGTGAATATATCCGTTTCTACGACATATGGTGATGTACAAATGAAACAAGAAGCTGCAGATGCGATTGCGAATATGTTTGCGGCTGCGAATGCGGATGGTGTTTATCCAGTTGTTACTTCTGCTTATAGAAGTGAAGAATATCAAACAGAACTATACAATAGCTATGTCGCAAGAGATGGACAAGAAGCTGCAGATACGTACTCTTCTAGACCTGGATATTCTGATCATCAAACAGGATTAACAGCAGATATTTCTTGTGAAGCCAATGGTTATTACTTAAACCAAGATTTTGCGAATACTGCAGAAGGACAATGGTTAGCACAACACGCACATGAATATGGATTCATCATGCGTTATCCAGAAGGGAAAGAAGAAGTAACTGGCTATACATATGAGCCATGGCATTTCCGTTATATTGGTGTAGAAGAAGCAACGAATCTATACAATTCTGATCCAAATATGACAATGGAAGAAT
>CAVFDO010000023.1:0-21677 GCA_963621095.1 bacterium | reverse complement strand
CAATCCATCACTGTATTCAAATCAATCCCTAAGTCCTTTCTGAGCAAGCGCTCTGATCCTTGCTCAATATAATCATCCGGAATTCCAAATCTCTTTAAAGAAATGGAAATATCATGATCATTGCACCATTCTAAGATCATGCTTCCCAAACCATGCTCTAAAGCATCTGTTTCATAACATATAAATTTCATATTACGTTTTGTTATTTGTGATAATACTGTTTCATCCATTGGCTTCAAGTATCTACAATTAACAACCGTAACAGGTAATGCATTTATTTGTATTTTATCTAATAGTTTCAAAACAAAATCACCATATGTAAAAATACAAACACGATTATCTTCTTGGTCATTTAATACTTCCCATGTTCCTACAGGAATGATTTGATCTTCATGCTTAGAAGCATTTTTTACATAGCCTTTTGGAAAACGAAACGCAAAAGGATGATTCTGTGTAAATGCAGTATAAATTAAGTTCTCTAATTCTTCAGAATCCTTACCTTGTGCTACAATCATATTTGGAATACCAGTTAGTAAACCGAGATCATAGATACCATGATGTGTTTCACCATCACCACCAACTAATCCAACGTGATCTACACCTATTACTACAGGTAAATCCATTCTTGCGATATCATGAATGATTTGATCATAAGCTCTTTGTAAGAAAGAAGAATAAATACAAAGATATGGTCGTTTACCTTGAATTGCTAGACCAGCAGAAAATGTTGCGGCATGTTCTTCTGCAATTCCTGTATCAAAAGAACGATCAGGAAATTCCGCAAAAAACTTCGATAAAGAAGAACCATTCATCATTGCTGGAGTAAGCGCAACAATATCAGAATTTTTTTCAGCAAGTTCACGTACTTTTTCACTCGCAACAAATGAATATAAAGATTGATTGATAGGTTCATTATGTATTGGTAATCCAGTTTCTACATTAAATGGGCCAACACCATGCCATCTACCTTCTCTATCATTTTCACAAGGTTCATAACCTTTTCCTTTTTTCGTAATAACATGAACTACAATTGGACCATCGTGACCTTTAACTGCTTCAAATACTTGAATCAGATCGTGTATATTATGTCCATCAACAGGTCCAATATAATCTAAATTAAATTCTCCAAAAATACCTTTTTTAACAATTTGTTTTTTTAATGCATCACGTATATTTTTTAAACCTAAATAAATCTGTTCACCAAAATCACTTGTACGCAATGATTTCTTCATGTTCTTTTTTACAGTTTGATAAGTACTAGACGCACGTAAATGTGAAAAAGCATATGTTAAAGCACCAACATTTTTTGAAATAGACATATTATTATCATTAAATACAATAATCATATTTCTATTTTCAGAACCAATTTCATTAAGTGCTTCCATTGACATGCCCGAACTCATCGCCCCATCCCCAATGACAGGTATAACAGAATATGTTTCGTGATTTAAATCTCTAGCGATTGCCATACCTAATGCCGCACTTAATGATGTAGAACTATGACCTGCTTCCCAACAATCATATTCACTTTCTTTTCTTTTTTGGAAACCACTTAGCCCTTTATATTGACGAAGTGTAGAAAATTGTGAGGCTCTTCCAGTTAAGATTTTATGTGTATAACATTGATGACCAACGTCAAAAAAGATTTTATCTTTAGGTGCATCAAAAACATAGTGTAAAGCTATTGTTAACTCTACCACCCCAAGATTACTTGCGAGATGTCCGCCAGTTTTAGAAATTGAATGAATTAAAAAATCACGGATTTCTGCACTTAGACTATCCATCTCTTCAATATTCATAGATTTTAGAAATTTAGGATTTTGAATATCATTTAAATCCATATCTACCCTCCATCTATTTACGACGTTTTTCAATAGATTCTATTTGTTGAATAAATTCTTTAGACTGAAACTCATCCATTTTAGAAACATCATTCTTTACTTGTTGATAAAGTTGATTCATTATCTCAATTGATTTCTCTTTTCCGAGTAAAGTTACGCTTGTTTTCTTATCATTTCTTGCATCAGAATTACTTTTACCGAATTCTTCACTAGTTAATTCAACATCCAAAATATCATCTTGAATTTGAAACGCTAACCCTAATGAAATTCCAATTGAATGCCATTGTTCAATGATTTTTTTTGGTTGATCAGCTAAGATTGCTCCAATCATCAAAGGTGCACTTAACAAACAACCAGTTTTATATCGATGTACTTCCTTAACATATTCCCAATTTGATTGTTCTTCTTCATTCATATCAAGAATCTGTCCAAGAATCATTCCATTACTACCAGCCATTTCAGATAGCACTTGTATACATTTTACTACTTTTTCAGAATTCAATGTTGAAGAAGACGCAACAGAAAATGCACTTGTTAATAAACCATCACCTGCTAAGATGGCAGTGGCTTCATCAAATTGTTTATGACAAGTTGGTCTTCCTCTTCTTAAATCATCATTATCCATTGCAGGTAAATCATCATGAATTAAAGAATATGTATGAATCATTTCTAATGCGCAAGCAAATTCATCTGCTATAGTTTCATCTAAGCCATACCCTTTAACTAAAGTATATAAAAGATTAGGACGAATTCTTTTTCCGCCTGCCATCAATGAATATTCCATTGCATCTCTCACTTTGGAATCTTTGAAACTTTTGATTTTATCTTCTAAAACAGATTCAATTCTCATCATTAGAATCACCATTTTCTTTAATTAAAGTATCTACTTGATTTTCAAATTGTTTTAATTTTTCATCACAATTTTTTACAAGTTTTAATCCTTCTTCAAATAGGGCAATTGTTTCATCTAATGGTTTTTCGTTTGATTCAAGATCTCTAACAATTGTTTCTAATCTATCCATAGATTCTTCAAAAGATTGTTTTTTATCTGCCATCTTTTTTATCCTCAACTTTCGTAATGACTGTTCCATTTGATAAGCGAACAGTTAATGTATCATTAATATTTACTTCTTGGATATCTTTAATCACATGATTATCTTTATAAGTAACACTATATCCTCTTGATAATACTTTTAATGGAGAATATGCATCTAATAAATGAATCATATTTTGTACATCATTTGTATAACGATTTCTATTTTTATCTACACCTGTATATAACGCATCATTTTTCAATGTTATCGCATGTTGCGCATTTGTTAATTGTTTATTCATTTGTACAATCAAATCTGTCTTTTGTTCTTTGAGTTCATCACGAATAACTCTAGAAGTTGAATTCATTTGTTGATGAAATATTGTTAATATTTGATCTAATTGATTTCTCTTTGATTGAATGAAATATTGATATTTCATTAATCTTTCGCTTAAGAATTGCACCTTAACAATTTTTTCTTGAACAAATTGATAAGGATTTTTAAGAACAGATGTATTTGCGAAATGTTTCAAATTATTTTTATCCTTTTGAATCTTAGATTTCACTGCATTGATTAATCGAATCTGATATTGATCTAAACTAGCGGATACTTCATGTATATCAGGTGTTCCAACTTCTACTGCACCTGTAGGTGTATTTGCTCGAACATCACTTACATAGTCAACTAAAGTAGTATCTGTTTCATGGCCTATTCCTGTGATAATTGGAGTATGCATTTGATAGATAAAACGGCTTAACGCTTCATCATTAAAACACCATAAATCTTCTAATGATCCTCCACCTCTAGCCAAAATAACCAACTCATGATTTCCAACATCTGCATTCTTTAATGCTTCTATGATTTTAATGGATGCTTCTATACCTTGAACAGGCGCAGAATATTCCGTGATTTGGGCGATAGGCCATCTTTTTTGAAATGTAATTAATACATCTTTTCTAGCAGCTGTATTACTACCAGTAACCAAAGCGATATCCATTGGGAATCTAGGTAAACTTTTTTTATGAGATTCTTCAAATATACCTTCTTGATATAGTTTCTTTTTTAATTCTTCAAACTTTAAGTAAAGTTCTCCAATTCCACTTGGTTGCATAGAGCTAGCTACCATCTGCATGCTTCCCATGCTTTCATATACGGTCACATCTCCAACCAAAATGACTTTATCTCCATTTTTGGGTTGGAAAGATACTTTTCTATTCTGATAGACAAACATCGCACATGTTAGACTCGCTTTTTCATCTTTCAAAGAAAAATACCAATGTCCGGAATTTGGTATTCTAAGATTAGAAATTTCACCTTCAATCATCACACCATGTAAAACTGGATCACTGTCCATATATTCTTTTATATAACGAACAAGCCTGCTAACAGGAACTACTCTACGACTCATATAACGTCCAATATTCTATTAATTAATTTATAAGTATCTTCATCGCAATACTTTTTAGCGAGTTCAACTGATTCATTAATAATGACAGCTGCTTCGACCTCTTTCAAATCAAATTCAGCACATCCATTGATCAAAATTGCTTTTTCAATTGCACCTAATCGATCGTATGTCCAACCTTTTTTAATAACTTGATTAATATAACCTTTATATGTTTCTTGATTTTGAATTGCTGTACGAACAACATTCACAAAGTAAGCAGGAATATCATCTATTGAAGTTTCAAAAGCATCTTCAATTAATTCTTTTGTATCTCTTGAAACCAAAATATATTGGTATACCGCAATCATTGCTTTTTCTCTTAATTCACTTCTATTCATCATTTACCTCTTGCCTATTATTCTACTATAAAATTGCATAGAGTTGAATAGAAAAGCATGTTGTTCTAAAATTGATGACATGAATTCAAATACAGTAAAACAACCATATATTTTAAAACTTATAAAGCATCTACATACAATTGATCATCATCGATTTATAGTTATGAAAAATTGTTTTCAATGTGGCATTTATAAACAAGGTCTATTGCATGATCTTAGTAAATACTCTTATAGTGAATTCCATGAATCAGTTAAATACTTTCAAGGAAATCGTTCACCTTATATGTATGAAAAAGAACAATTTGGTTATGCCAATGGGTGGATGCATCATAAAGGTAGAAATAAACACCATTGGGAATATTGGTATGACATGATAGATGGAAAATGGCAACCATTAGAAATGCCATTCAATTATTTTGTTGAAATGATTTGTGATAGAGTTGCAGCGTGCAAAATATACCAAAAAGATAAATACACAAAAGAAAGTGCGTTAAATTATTATTTAACAAGAAATGATGGTCTTTATATGCATCCTAAAACAAACGAAATGTTAAAAGAAGTATTAACAGAAATATCCATAAAAGGTGAAGATATTGTTTTTTTAGAATTAAAACAAAAAATCAAACAATTCAAAAAGGATTCAAAGTAATTTTGAATCCTTTCATTTGCTTATTGATTATAAGATGAATCATTGTGCTTAACTTGAACATCATGTGCACCACCTTCAACGATTGAAGTTGATGAAACAAGAGTCAATTTAGCCTTATCTTGCAATTCAGGAATTGTTAACGCACCACAATTGCACATAGTAGATTTAATCTTTAAAGTTGTCATAGCGACGTTATCTTTTAATGGACCAGCATAAGGAACATAAGAATCTACACCTTCTTCAAAGGATAGTTTCTTACCTTGTCCTAAATCATATCTGCCCCAGTTACGAGCACGTGCAGAACCTTCACCCCAATACTCTTTTACTGTATTTCCATTCACTACTAATTTTTGACCAGGAGCTTCTTCAAAACGTGAGAAATATCTTCCTAACATAACAAAGTCAGCACCCATCGCTAAAGCTAAAGTAATATGATAATCATAAACGATACCACCATCACTGCAAATAGGAATATAAACACCTGTTTCTTCAAAGTATTTATCTCTTTCATTTGCGACATCAATAACCGCAGTTGCTTGGCCTCTACCAATGCCCTTTGTTTCACGAGTGATACAGATAGAACCACCACCAATACCAATCTTAATGAAGTCAGCACCAGCATCAGCTAAATATCTAAATCCTTCGCCATCTACAACATTACCAGCACCAATCTTTACAGAATCGCCATATTTTTCTCTGACCCATTTGATTGTATTTGCTTGCCAAATAGAATAGCCTTCTGATGAATCAATAACCAAGCAATCAACACCAGCCTCAACTAAAGCAGGAATTCTTTCCTCATAGTCTCTAGAGTTGATACCAGCGCCAACCATTAATCTCTTTTCTTCATCTAATAATTCATCAGGGAATTCTTTATGTGCATCATAATCCTTACGGAATACCATATATAATAAATGATCATTGTCATCTACGATTGGTAATGTATTTAACTTGTTGTCCCAAATAATATCATTAGCTTGAGATAATGTAGTATTTTTATTTCCAACAACTAGTTTTTCTCTAGGTGTCATAAAATCAGTAACTTTTTCATTACCACTCATTCTAGAAACTCTATAATCTCTAGAAGTAACAATACCTAGTAGCTTTCCACTACTTGTACCATCATCTGTAATAGCCATTGTTGAATGACCTGTTTTTTCAACTAAATCTAAAACATCATTTAATGTTGCTTCAGCGTTCAAATTACTATCACTGACAACAAATCCTGCCTTATAGTTTTTAACACGAGCAACCATAGCAGCTTGTGATTCAATGGATTGTGATCCAAAAATAAAAGACATGCCCCCTTCTTTCGCAAGAGCGACACCTAATTTATCTCCACTGACTGATTGCATAACTGCAGAAATCATTGGAATATTTAATGAGATACTAGGTTCTTCACCCTTCTTATATTTCACAAGTGGTGTCTTCAATGTAACTTTGTCAGGTGTGTTTTCAGCGCCTGTAAATCCTGGAATCAGTAAATATTCACTGAATGTGTGTGATGGTTCGTTGTAGTACTTTGCCATGTTGTTTTCCGTTTCCTCCTAAATATTTTAAAAAATTATAGTAAATTAAAGTTCTTAAGTAAAGCGGTACATGGTATAATTTTTGGGATGAAATGAGGTTTTTTGTATGAAATTAAAAAATAACTTTTTTTATACACTAAGAGAAAATGTGAAAGATGAAGATTCTTTGTCTTCAAACATGTTAGTTAGAGCAGGTTTTATTAAGAAAAGTTCTGCTGGTATGTATATCATGATGCCTCTTGGTTTAAAAGTAATGAATAAGATCGAAGCAATTATTCGTGATGAAATGGAAAAAGCAGATTGCCAAGAATTATTGATGCCTGCATTATTACCTGAAGAAGTATATGTTTCTTCTGGAAGAAGAGCAGGATTTGGTTCTTCTATGTTTTCTTTAAAAGATAGAAAAGGACAAAACTATGTTTTAGGTCCAACACATGAAGAGTTATTCGCACAAGCCGCTAAGATGAAAATCAGATCTTATAAAGATATGCCATTCTCTTTATATCAAATGCAAACAAAGTTCAGAGATGAACCTAGACCTAGATATGGTTTGATTCGAACTCGAGAATTCATTATGAAAGATGCTTATACATTTGATAAAGATGAAGCTGGATTAGATGTAGCGTATCAAAAACAATTTAATGCATATAAAAATATTATGGATCGTCTTCACTTAGACTATCGTATCGTTAAAGCAGATACTGGTGTCATGGGCGGTTTATTATCAGAAGAGTTCCAAGCAGTTACACCACTTGGAGAAGATATCTTAGTACTTTGTGATAATTGTGATTTCGCAAGCAATATTGAAGTAGCACAATGTGTAAGCCATGAAGCAGATCCAAGTATTGAAGAAAAAGAACTTCAGTTAGTAGAAACACCACACTCTAAAACAATTGAAGAAGTATGTGATTATTTAAAACTAGATCCTAAAAATAGTATTAAAGCTTTATTGATGAATATCAATGATGAACTTGTTATTTTCTTTATCCGTGGTGATAGAGAATTAAATGAAAACAAAGTTTGCAAACTATTAGGATGCAATGAAGTGAACTTCGCAGATGATGCTTTGATTGCGACAAGTAATGCAGTACCAGGCTTTACAGGACCTGTAGGACTAAATGCTAAGATCGTTGTTGATAAAGAAATCATGAACATGAGAAACTTCTGTGCTGGCGCAAATAAAGAAGGTTATCACTATATCAATGTAA
This sequence comes from bacterium, assembly GCA_963621095.1. Lineage (GTDB taxonomy): Bacteria > Bacillota_I > Bacilli_A > Erysipelotrichales > Erysipelotrichaceae > Bulleidia. The sequence continues at coordinate 13,631 of CAVFDO010000023.1, read as the reverse complement.
ATCCTAAAGATTTCAAAGCTGATGTCGTTGGAGATATCTCTAATATCAAAGAAGGAGATGTATGTCCATGTTGTGGTGGTAAGATTCATTTCGCACATGGTATTGAAGTTGGTAATACATTTAAACTTGGTACGAAATATTCTAAAGCAATGGGTCTTCAATATTTAGATTCTAACAACAAACTACAAGATGTTTGGATGGGTTCTTATGGTATTGGACCAGCTAGAGCTATGGCAGCCCTATGTGAACAAAATATTGATGATAATGGAATCAATTGGCCTAAAGATATCGCTCCATTCCAAGTAGCTATCGTTATTATTTCAATGAAGGATGAAAAACAAGTTGAAGTCGCAAATCAAATCTATGAATCTTTAAAAGATCAAGGCATTGATGTACTTTTAGATGATCGCGATGAAAGACCTGGTGTTAAGTTCAAAGATATGGAACTTATTGGTATTCCATATAGAATTACAGTAGGTAAAGGCATTCAAGATGGTAATGTAGAATTCAAATCTAGAATTGGTGATAAAGAAGATATTAAGATTGAAGAAGTTGTACAAAAAATTTTAGATGAACTCAAATAAAAAGAAGCTTTAGAGATAACAAGCGTTATTTCTAAAGCTTTTTTCATTTTCTGTTAAATTCAGGATAATCTCCTCTATCTTTTTGAATTGTGTATCCAATATGTTTCATTCTACCCATCATACAAAGATTACACATTGCGGCATCATCTCCTGTACAAATCTTCTCATCATACAAAAGATACTTACCTCTAACTCCTGTAGGTGAAAGATTAGGCATAATAACATTTGCACCCGCTAAAATTCCTTTTTCTCTCCCCTTTGGATCAATCGTTCCCAAAGCAGTCGTAGAAGGAATATTCGCTAAAGGGAACATCAATCTTAGTACCGCTAAAAAGAATAATGTTGTATCTACATCACCTTTCGGATAAGAATGAAAAGGTGTATCACAATGAGGAATAAAAGGTCCTATACCAATCATATGAGGATTCAATTCTTTTAAAAAGACTAGATCATCTACTAGATCATCCGTTGTTTGAAATGGTGTTTGTAACATCATTCCAGCACCAACTTGATAACCAATCTCTTTTAAATCATACAAACATCTTTTTCGATTTTCCCATGTTTGATTATTTGGATGTAGTTTTGCATATAAAGAAGGAGAAGCAGTTTCATGTCTTAATAGATATCTATCACATCCTGCATCATAATATTTCTGATATTGTGCTTTTGTTTTTTCACCAATAGACAATGTAATCGCAACATCAGAGAATTGATTTTTTATAGAAGAAACAATATCGCATATTATATCATCTGTATAATATAAATCTTCTCCGGATTGTAATACAAAAGTACGAAAGCCAAAATCATAACCCATTTGACAACATTCTAATATTTGATCTTTTGTTAAACGATAACGTTCTACTTTTGAATTACTTTTTCGTATACCACAATATAAACAATCTGATTTACATATATTAGAAAATTCAATCAAACCTCTTAAATAAACATTCTTTTGAAAAGTTAGATTTTGAATAATCCTTGCTTTATCAAATAAATATTCATTATCTTTAGGATTTCTATTTTCAATTAGATAATGAAATTTATCTCTTGATAAATTTTGTTTTTCAAACAACTCATCAATCAATTCTATTTGATTCATATTTTAGAATATGCAGCCTTTACAGTTAAACCAGATATATTACCTAACTTTCCACAAAGTGCAGAAATAACATCACTTGGTGCATCAATTGCCACACTGATCAAAGATATATTCTTTTTATGATAAGGAATGCCCATTCTACCAATAATATATTTTGCGTATTCGTGTAAAATTTCATTCATACTTGTTACTGATTCACTATCTTCTACAACAATAGCGATAATTGCGATTCTTGTTTCTTCCATTATTCTTCTACTCCTTTTGGTATAACTACATGTTCTAAAATTCCATTTAAATAAGCTATTGCGATACCATAATTTGTCATAGGTACATTCACATATTTTGCGTGATTAATACGATTCATAATATATCTACGATTAAACATACAGCCTCCACACTGAATGATCAAATCATATTCAGAAGCATCAGCCGGAAAATCTGTTCCTGCTTTCACATCTATATGTAATCCTTGTCCAACTTTTTTTCTTAATAAATTTGGAATCTTCACTCTACCAATATCTTCTTCAACTGGTGCGTGCGTACAACATTCCGCAATCAATACTTTTGAATCTTCTGTTAGATTTTCAATAGCTGAAGCACATTTAGCGTAATAATTGATATCCCCTTTGATACCTGCCAATAATATAGAAAAGGATGTTAATAATACACCTTCAGGAACAAGAGGATAAACAACATGGAATGTTTGAGAATCAACAATAATAGCTTTTGGATATACTTTCATGTTTTTTAATGCAGATTCTACTTCTTCTGTTGCAACACTTGTAACAATACAATGCTTATCTAATAATTCACGAATCATCATAACTTGAGGTTGAATCAATCTACCTACAGGTGCTTCTTTATCTTGTGGCATGACTAATAAAACAGAATCACCTTCATCAATCAAACCATCTGTCATACGATGACGCTTAAATTTACCATTGGCTACTTTCGCTAAATAATGTAATAGAACAGGAATTCCCCATCCACTTTCTGCAGATACGGCAATCGTTGGAATACCCATTTTCTTTTCAATTTCAGCGATTCTTTCTTCTCTTTCTTCACTAGAGAACTCATCCGAATGCGCTAACACTCCTATAACTGGAATATTCATATTTTTTATGCGATATAAAAATTTTTCTTCCATTGTAGTATCTTTAGAATAAAACAATAATATCGCAATATCAGTTTCTTTTAATGTATCCGCTGTTGCTTGAATTCTTTCTTCTTTCAATAAACTTTCATCATCAAATCCTGCAGTATCTAAAAATAAACATGGTCCAACATCATGAATTTCCATTGCTTTTTTTACGACATCAGTTGTTGTGCCAGGAATTGAGGAAACAATCGAAATCTTTTGATTACACATTGCATTAATGAGTGATGATTTTCCAGCATTCATTCTTCCATAGATTCCGATATGGCATCGATTACCACTACTTGCTTTTTCTTGTATTGTAGTCATTGTTCTACTCCTTTTGATCTATTGGAATTAAGGAATGATATATTTTACCATTCACTTCATTTTCTAAGATCTTAATATTCACACCAAATGTATTGGATAAATTCTCCTCAGTAATAATATGTTTTGTTGAACCAAATAAAGAATTTCCATCCTTTAATAATAGTAACGTTTTATCTGATATTTCTAAAGCATGATCTGGATAATGTGTATTAAAAATAACTGTAATATTATTTTCTTTTGATAATTTTTTCAATAATGATAAAACGATCATTTGATTCGCATAATCTAAACCTGTTTCAGCTTCATCTAAAATAATGATTGATGGCTCAGAACATAACGCTCTTGCGATATAACACAATTGTTGTTCTCCACCTGAAATTTCATTAATATTTCGAGTTATTAAGTGTTTGATTCCACAAAGTTCAATCGCATGTAAGGCTTTCTCTTTGTCCTTTTTAGAAGGTTGATCAAAGATACCTAAATAAGAACTTCTTCCAAGTAGTACCGTTTCATAGACACTGCATGGAAAAGATACGTTATGAGATTGAGGAACATAAGCTACTTTTTGAAAAAACATCTTATTAGAAATACTTTTTAGAGTTTTATTTTCAAAATAAGTATCTCCTTCTTTCCATTCCATAAAGCCTAACATACACTTCAATAACGTAGTCTTTCCAATCCCATTCGCTCCTAAAATAGATAGAATCTCACCTTGTTCAATCCCAAAATTAATATTTTGTAATACAGGTTGGTTTTCACGATAATAAAATGAACCATTTCTAACAGAAAAAATCATACATGAATACCTCCTGTTTTCCTCAGAAGAATAATAAATACTGGTGCACCAATAACAGAAGTAAGAATAGAGACAGGAATTTCAGATTGACACATACAACGTGCTAAAGTATCTACTAATAACATAAATAATGCGCCAAATACAATGCAACCTGGAATTACTTTACTTTGATTATTTCCAAACAACATTCTACAAATATGAGGAATCAATAATCCAACCCAACCTATCACCCCACATAAAGAAACAACAGAAGCAGTAATCATTGATGAAGCAGCGATTACAATAAATCGATTCCATTTCAAATTAATTCCAAATGATTTTGCTTCATCTTCCGATAATGTCAAAGCATTTAATCGATATCTCATAAAATAGATCACTACAATGCCAATCAAAATACAAGGAGCGCCTGTATATAAAGAACGTAGTGTTGCGCTAGAAAAGCTTCCCATAAGCCAAAACGTAATAACAGGTAATACATCATTTGGATCTGCCACATATTTCACAAAAGAAACAAGTGCAGAAAACAAAGATGAAACTACCATACCAGCTAAGATAACCATCATCATATTACTTGATTCTCTTTGCGTTGTTTTAGAAACAACAAACACAAGAATTACCGCTAATATCCCCATGAATAAAGCACTCATTTGTACACCTATAGATTTCAATCCAATTAAAATTCCTAAAGTCGCACCAAATGAAGCACCATTTGCACATCCTAACGTATCAGGAGTCGCTAAAGGATTAGAAAATAATGATTGGAAAGCAGCACCAGCAACCGCAAGACCACTTCCAGCAATCAGAGATAAGAGAATACGTGGAATACGTACATGAAAAATAACAGTTTCTGCGTTTTTAATCTCTACAGATTGATGAAATAGAATTTTCCATACATCAATCATAGAAATAGAAAACTGTCCCAAACTTATCGCAATCAATGCAAATAAACATGTGAGAAGTATTCCTATTGTTATACAAATATGATATTTCTTTTCCACGTTTCTCTCCTACTTTAATTCATATTTCCAACGGCACTATTTGGTGTATACATTGCTTGAACTTGTGTATCAGTTAATGTAATACCATATAAATTTTGATAATACTCTTTGACATCTTCTTGTACATCATAAGAAGTAAAGATTTCAGGGTAAACAGCTTGTGCTAACCATTCTAATGTCATTGGTGTATCTACACCTGGTGTATATGTTCTATAAGTTCCTAATGGCATTTTATACACTCTTTTATTTTTTACAGCACTCACTTCACTCCAATCATCACTACCAATTGCGTTATTGTAAAGATCATCTGGTTTTGTTTGTGTAAAGTTCGTAATAACAATGACATCTGGATCCCATTCATAAACTTGTTCCATTGTGATCTTTGCATTTGCATTTTCTGCAGGTACATCTTGCGCAACATTCACTGCACCTACCGCATCACACCACCATTGACCAAAGAAAGAAGATGATGAAGTAATCATTGTATTTTCATCATATTGGAATAAGAATAATACTTTTTGTTTTTCACCAACATCTTTTACAGCATTTTGAATTTCTTCATATTTTTCAGTTGAATATTGATTAACAAGTTGTTCTCTATCTCCTGCGTGATCTGGATAAATTTGATTCAAAAGATCCATCCATTCATTATATGTAGTAATACAATCATAATTCCATTTTGTAGGAGATACAGCTACTGCACATAACCCAGCATTTTCTAATTTTTCTAAATCTGTTGTATCATTTGCGTTATAGAAAACAACATCTGGTTCTAAAGCAATCAAACTTTCAATATTCACGTCGTCTCCATCCATAATATCTGTATTAACGTTTAAAACTTCTGGATAGAGTTCTGATAAGATACCATTTTTCGCAGCATTCATGCTAGCTGGTTCCATCGCTACAATACTTTCCGCAGAATCTAAATAAACCGTTAACATTGCAGGTAATGGTAAGATACCTAAGATTGCCACTTTCTTTGGGTTTGTAGGAACTGTTACTGTTCGATCAGCGTGATCAGTAATTGTAACTGTTGTTGCTTCTTGGCTAGAAGTCGAAGTTGTACTTGTTTGTGTTGTAGAAGCACAAGATACAAGTGAAGTCGCTAATAAAGCGGAGAGTAATACTTTTAATAATTTCATTCTTTTATTTTCCTTTCAATCATTTCTAAGATTTCTTTATATGTTGGTATTTGTTTCAGATAGATTCTTCCTGAATATCCAATATGCGGTACAGGAATGATTTTATTTCTATCAACAACTGTTTGAAACAATGGATCACAAACAACCAACTTTGCACGTTTACTTTTTTCTATCAATTCATCTTCATTTAATCCTTCATTTACATCTGGGTATAAGGCATAAGCTGTAATACCAAACGTATGTGTGATTTCGGTTGCCATAGATTTAGAATAGATTTCTTCACCTATCACAAGAATATCTCCAGAATCATTTTTTTCGTAGGCAATATGATTTTCTTGATCAAGTTTAGCTTTTTGAATACAAGATGCAACTTGTTCTTTCATATATGGTCCTAGTGGAATTCCTTCCACAAATGGAATTCCAAACTTCTTTTTTAAATATTTCGCACTGATTCTCCCTGCACTTGTTGGTAATACATTTACAGAAGCTTGTGCGATATTTTTTAGATTTTCAAATTCATCATGATAGGCAAAACAACAATTGATTCTTTCATTAATATTTTCTTTAATTTCTACGATTTGTTGTTTATTCGCAAAATCAATTGGTGTCATTCCTAGTAAATTAATACAATCCTTCTTTTCTTTTTCCTGTACAAATCGTTCCATCCAAGCTTTGCTAGCTTTACCAATGCCATTGATATACGACTGTAATCCATCTGTCTCTACAGGCAAAACAACAATTCCCGTTCTTTTTTCAATCTGTTTTGCAACACCTTTATAATCAAAACCAATGATATGAGGAATACTAGCTCCACAAAGAGTTATAAAGAGAGGATGTGTTTCATTACATGCATTGATTACATCATCTATGAGTTTTTGATCATCTCCAAATACAGCTGACATTTCATCTAGTCCACTAATGAACATCAAACTATTCGAATCATACCATCTAGGTTCATCATGTGTTGTATACGTAGAATTACATCCACTTGGATCATGTAATAAACTCATACCACCTAACTCATACATCACACTACATACACCAGAAACATCCGCAGTATATGTAGAAGTATAAACATGAGTATGCCAATCATTCACGTGCGATACACCTCCATCCTTTATGAGATACCGTCATTTGAATATCTTTTGAATCAGAATAAGCTTCCTCAATCAATGTACATAAATAACGGATTCCTTTATATCCATACATTCCTGCTTGAAATATAATATCCACAAAATAAGGTGTATTTAGAAAGAATGCTGCTTGTTGACCTATCGCTACAATATTTGATGATTCTCTATGCATTTGACGCATTGCACAAGATTCTATTGAATAAATCTTGATATTAGGATTATATGCAATGAGTTGGTTTAAAGTATCTTCATCTTCTAACAAGGCATCTAAAAATAGAGAATGTACTTTGATGTCATGTTTTTCTAAAAATAGAGCTAAAGATAAAGGATACTCTATCGCAGATTGATCAATCGAAATCATTGTATCTTTTAACAATTCTCTTAAATGATTGATCGTATTTTCTGTAGATTTTCTTTCATGTTCTTTTTGGTGCATGCTTTTTTTAGGAATATGCATATATTCACAAGCTTGTTCAATAGATTTATCGATTTGTTCATAATCAAATACATTTGGTAAAAATAGATAGTTTTGTTTTAAACGATAAAACATATCATTACATGCAAGTTTTCCAAATCGATGAAAGGAAAAATTCACTGCACTTTGATTCATTTCTAAATACGAAGAATAAGTATTTTGTTGTGATAGATCATTTACTTGGACTCCATGTTCTATTAAATAATCATACAAATCATTATTTTCTGGATAAAACCAATTATCTATGAAATTACATTGATTCTTTTTTGAATTTGTCGGTTGTAAGACCCTATAGATTTGTCTTTGTAAACAAGGTAAAGGTGGTGTCTTTTTACGCATGATAGGATCCATATATGCATCTATAAAAGAGATGGTAGGATATTCTTGTCGTAATATTTTATAAACTCTTTGATAATTCGCAGCCATAAAATGATGAATACAAGAAGTAAAGATAAATACAACAGTCGGTTTACGATTTAATGTATTTAATATCTTTCTTGTTCCATAAAGAATTCTTTCTTCTAAATCTCCATCTAATATATTATCTTCACCAACCGTAATCGTAGATAGACGATCAAGCACACCCATTTCTGCAGTTGTTAGAACAACACCTCTTAAACAACTTGTTGGACAAACATAGATTTGATGAGAACCAGGCACTTGTGTAGCTAAATGTACAATATTCCATAATCCTCTACATGGATTACTATAAAGAAGACCTTCTTGAAAGAAATCTCGTTTTAAGTCTTTTATTTTCACAAATTCATTCATGATGCACTCCATGTTCTATCATATATTTCGCTACTTCACGAATCTCATTTGTGTAATCGCAATCAGGAAACATTTCAAAAACACATTTTTTATTAGATTCTGCTTCTTGAATATGAGGATCTCTACTTAAATCACCAATGATCTTTGAATGAATATCATCGCATAGAACCTGTACTTTTTCTCTTTCATTTTCTACATTTCTACGATTTAATATGATTCCACCAATTTCTGCATAACCTCTTTCTTTGAAATTTTCCACAGCCATAGCTATATTAGCTGCAGCGTAGATTGACATATTTTCTCCACTTGTAACGATATAAACTTGATCTGCATATCCATCCCGTATTGGTAAAGCAAATCCCCCACAAACAACATCTCCTAAAACATCATATAAAATGATATCTGGCTTTTCATATTCAAATACTTCTGCTTCTTCTAAAGCTTCAAAAGACGCTCCAATTCCCCTACCAGCACATCCTAGTCCTGGGGTAGGTCCACCACACTCTGCACATAAGATATCTTGATATCCTTTTACATAAAGATCATCTTTCTGATAATGATTTCTTTTCGTTTTCAACACATTTAATATCGTTTCAATGCGCTCTCCTTGATGTAAATATAAAGTACTATCCGCCTTAGGATCACATCCTATCTGCATAACTTTGTATCCCATCTCAGAAAATGCACAAGCCAATGCAGTTGTTGTTGTGCTCTTTCCTATTCCACCTTTTCCATATATCGCAAATCTAAACATCATTTCTCCAAATAAAAATGCATCTCATTCTAATAGAGATGCACACAAAAAAACATTTCTTGACTACAACTCTTTAAGCTCAGATTTCTCTTTACTTTTAGAATGTATTTATATTATACATGAAAGAAAAGATTCTAACAAAGTAGAATCCTTTCATTTTCATTCTTTATTTAATGCTTCACCATTTGTTTCAATGATTTCTTTATAACGATAGTAAGACTTTTTGATTTTTCTTTCTAATGTTCCATGACCATCATTGAAACGATCTACATAGACAAATCCATAACGTTTCTTCATTTCACCAGTTCCAGCAGATACAACATCAATTGGGCCCCACCATAAGTAACCCATGACATTACATCCATCTTCAATAGCGAGTTCAACTTGTTTTAAATGTTGTTCTAAATAACGAACTCTAAATGGATCATCAATAGTTCCATTTTCATCTAAATTTTCATCTAAACCAATACCATTTTCTACGATAAATTGTGGTAAATGATAACGATCTTCAAAAATATTGATTAATAATCTTAATCCTTCAGGATCAACTGGCCAACTCCATGGTTCTGGAGAGCATTCTTTCAAATAAGGATTATCTTTTCCTTTGATACCTCCAGTATTCATTGCCATTTCTGTATCACTAGAATAAACAGCTGAACGATAATAACTATAAGAAACAAAATCAATTGTATTTTCTTTGATTAATTGTAATTCATCATCATGCATGACTGGTGTCCAATCAGGATTCTTTTTCCATAAAGCTTTCACATAAGAAGGAATTTCACCAAATACCATTGGATCACACATGTAATAAACTGCCCATCTTTGTGTATCATAAGCCCCAAATACATCAGAAGGTTTACATGTATCAGGATAAGTCGCAACACCAGAAGCAGTCATCATATTACCAACCAAAGCATTTGGATCAATTTCATGACCCAATTTAACAGTCCAAGCATTCGCAACTAAGATATTATAATAGCCTTGCCAAATATCTTTCTTTGTTGTTGAACCAATTGGATCACTAGGATTTTTTGGATCATTGATTGTTAATACACTACCTGCGACAAATGGATTTCTTAACATACCATTGACTTCATTGAATGTTAACCAATACTTAACAACACCTTTGTATCTAGTGAAAACAGTTTTAGCGTAATTCTTCCAGAATTCAATTAATTTAGGATTTGCCCATCCACCATACTCTGTCAATAAATGTAATGGTGTTTCATAGTGAGACATCGTAATCACAGGTTCCATGCCAAGTTCTTTCATTTCTTTGAACAATTCATCATAGAACGCTAATCCTTTTTCGTTTGGTTCTGTTTCATCACCATTTGGGAAAATTCTACCCCAAGCAATAGAAGTTCTAAAACAATTAAAACCCATCCCTGCCATTAACTTTAAATCTTCACCATGACGATGATAGAAATCGATGGCTTCATGCGATAAATACTTCTTATTTGGATCTAAAGCCATTTCATACTTCTTTTTGTCAGCATTCCATTTGATTCCAGGTTCCTTTGAACCAATACCAACAAGTACATCTGTAACATTAGGTTCTTTGCCATCTTCAAGCCAAGCACCTTCTAATTGGTTGGCAGCAACTGCACCACCCCATAAAAAATTTTTAGGAAAACTCATAATTTTTATATCCTCCAAGAACATTATAGACTTCTTTCAGTGAAATAAAGTTCCAATTCTGATACACTATTGCGTGCGAGGTAATTGTATGAGTATTTTAGTTGTCAATAAATTGAATCATTCCTTTGGTGGAAGAGTTATATTTGAAGATGTTTCGTTTCGTTTGAATAAAGGTGAACATGTTGGTCTAGTTGGAGCAAATGGTGAAGGTAAAAGTACATTCATGAATATTCTAACTAGAAAGTTAGAACCAGAAGAAGGTAAAATTCTTTGGAGTAAACGTGTTCATGTAGGTTATTTAGATCAACATACTGTTTTAGAAAAAGGAAAAACAATCCGTAATATTTTAAGAAGTGCTTATGATGAATTATATGAAATTGAACAATCCATTACAGAAGATTATATGAAGATGGCAGATATCTCTGAAGAAGAAATGAATGCTTTATTAGAAGATATTGGTGAAAGACAATCCTATTTAGATCAACATGATTTCTATTTAATTGACGCAAAAGTCGATGAAATCGCACATGCTTTTTCTTTAGATGAATTAGGATTAGATACCGAAGTAAATAATTTATCTGGTGGTCAAAGAACAAGAGTGCTCATGGCAAAGCTATTATTACAAAAGCCAGATATTTTATTATTAGATGAGCCAACAAACTATTTGGATGTACAACACATTACTTGGTTAAAGAATTATCTAATGAATTATGAGAATGCATTCATTTTGATTTCCCATGATATTCCATTCCTGAATGATTGCGTTAATGTTATCTATCATGTAGAAACCCCTTCTTTAACACGTTATGCAGGAAATTATGATAACTTTGTTTCAGCATACGAAACACAAAAGAAACAATTAGAAGCTGCGTATAATCGTCAACAACAAGAAATTGAAAAAATGGAAGATTTTATCGCTAGAAACAAAGCAAGAGTTGCGACAAGAGGCATGGCTAATTCTCGTTTAAAACAACTCAATAAAATGGAACGTATTGAATTAAAGAAAGAAAAAATCAAACCTGAATTTCATTTTGAATATGGAATAACACCTTCTAAGTTTTTGGTTACTACGGAAAATATTGTTATAGGATATGATTATCCATTATCAAAGCCATTTTCATTCACTTTAGAAAAGGGAAAAAAGATTGCCATTATTGGTACAAATGGAATCGGTAAATCTACTTTATTAAAATCATTATTAGGAATGATTCCAATACTTTCTGGAAATGTTCATCAAGGAGAAAATTTACAAATTGGATATTTCGCACAAGAAGAAGATGCAAGTAATAAAACATGTTTAGATGTATTATGGGATGAATTCCCTTCATATTCACAATATGAAGCCCGTTCTGCACTAGCGAAATGTGGTCTAACAACAGAACAAATTGAAACACAAGTATTTGTTTTATCTGGTGGCGAACAAGCAAAACTACGTTTATGTAAAATCATGAATCGCCCTTCTAATCTACTTGTATTAGATGAACCTACTAACCATTTAGATCAAGACGCTAAAGATGATTTAAAACGTGCAATCAAAGAATACCCTGGAACAGTACTACTCGTCAGTCATGAACCATATTTCTATGAAGATATCGTTGATGAAATATTAGATATGAGTCAATATTCGATTTAAAAAACAAAGAATTCAAGCGATTCTTTGTTTTTTTTATTAAAATCGAACATAATGAGGAATATAAGGCTCTTCTAAATATGCAACATCTTCCTTACTCAACTGAATATCAAGACATTTTACTGTATCTTCAATTCTGTTAGGTGAAGATGCGCCAACAATCACCGATGTAATATAAGACTTTGTAAACTGCCATGCTAAGGCAATATTTGCTTTTGAACACCCATATTTTCCAGAAAGTTCTTCTACTCGCTTTGAAATCATTTTTTCACAAGCATCACTATAGATTTCTATTTTGTTATTTATTTGCGTTAGAGAACGAGTTGTAACTTCCCCTTCATTTCTAGCAAGTCTCCCTCCTTGCAATGGTTGGTACGGTGTCATAGCAACGTGCATATCAATCAGTTGTGGAATTTGTTCCCGTTCTTCTTCCCGATATAAAAGATTATATTTATTTTGCATAGAAACAAATTTTGTCCATCCATGAATTTCTGCAATATGTTGAGCTTTTGCGAATTGCCAAGCATAACAACTACTACATCCAATATATCTTACTTTTCCTATTTTCACTAAATCATGTAATGCTTCCATTGTTTCTTCAATTGGTGTTTTTTCATCCCAACGATGAATGATATAAAGATCTATATAATCAGTTTGTAATCGTTTTAAAGAATTTTCCACTTCTTCAAAGATATGTTTTCTTGAAAGTCCTTTTTTATTAGGGCCTTTTCCTGTTGGTTGATAGACTTTAGTCGCAATTACAATTTCATCTCTTTTTGCATATTCTTTTAGTGCTGCACCTAATATTTCTTCGCTCGATCCATCACTATAAATATTGGCAGTATCAAAAAAATTAATTCCTAATTCTAATGCCTTTTTAATAACTGCTTTACTCTTTTCTTTTCCTAATGACCATATTGGATATCCTCTTTCCGGCTCTCCAAAACTCATACATCCCAAACAAATTTTCGAGACATCTAAACCTGTATTTCCTAATTTTACATATTCCATTTGAAAACCTCCAATTCTTTATTTAAACCATAACCCTAAACCCAGCTTTAGAGTCAATAATTTCTTGAAAATATCCTCAACTTTGTAAGATTTGTATAACTAAAAAAGAAAAGAAGCATTAATAGCTGT
>CAVFDO010000022.1:0-22141 GCA_963621095.1 bacterium | reverse complement strand
AGCTTCTCTTGGCTCTAATCAAGAACTTAACAGTGAGTGTTTCGCTACTCGAAAAGCGAACGTAACAAAGGGAGGTCATATGATTTTCCCTTTTTCATTTTGCCTAATTCTTTACAATATTTAATTGAAATGTTTTTGATCTTAATGTTTCGTGGACGAGTAATTGCGAATTGAATACTTTTTAATTGGGCTGTATAGAATGATAGAGTATGTACAAAAGCATTTTAAAAAAACAAAAAAATTACGTTTATTGTACCAAATAAGGTACAGTAACTTAAATACCCTGGTCCTATAATGATGGCACTAGGAGGATGTGAAATGAATAAACTATCGAAATGTATGGATAATATTAACTTATATGAGGTAGATGAAAAATATATAAATTATCTTTTGCCGATAGCACCACATCTGTTTCAAAATAAAAAACAAGGACAGCAAAATACAAGAAAGTATATAGGTGTAATTCTTATGGTGAATGGTTGTGAGTATTTTGCGCCTCTTTCATCATATAAAGACAAACATAGGCGCATGAAAGAATCTTTGGATTTCCTGAAAATAAAAAATTACGCTGTGATCAACTTAAATAATATGTTTCCAGTACCAAAAGATGTTTATAAATATGTGGATATAACAAAAGAGAGGAATCCTAAGTACCGGGCATTACTTATAAATGAATATCGATATATTAAATCTATAAAAGACAAAATTAGAAAGAATGCAGTTACTTTGTATAATCATAAAAATGAAAAAGGAAATGCAACAGCATTGGCAAAAAGATGTAATGATTTTGTGAAATTAGAGAAAATGTGTAAGGAATATAAGATGAAATAAGAATTTTTATGTGCGATATGATGTATTTTGTATTAAGAAACAGAAGAATGAATGCAAAAAATTAAGACATTGGAATAGTGCATATTGTTTGACGTATACCCCCAAGGGGTATATAACTGTATTCGAAAGAGGAAAGTGTTATGGAAGAAGTGAAAGGTTGTCCACACTGTAATAGTGGGAAACATAAAAATAGAAGTGATGAAGAAAGAAAGACATTAGTAACAAGATTGCGTAAAGTAGAAGGACAAATTAGAGGTATTGAAAAGATGGTTGAAGAGAATGCGTATTGTCCTGATATTTTGATGCAGGTAGCTGCCGCAACAAGTGCGTTGAATAGTTTTAATAAAGTTTTGTTATCTTGTCATATTAAATCATGTGTGAAAACAGATATTCAAAATGGAAAAGATGAAACAATCGATGAGTTGTGTGAAATGTTACAAAAATTAATGAAGTAGGTGGATTATGCAACAATATATTGTTACAGGGATGACATGTTCTGCATGTCAATCTCATGTTGAAAAATCTGTAAATAAATTAGATGGAGTAGATTCTGTTTCTGTGTCTTTACTAACAAATAGTATGCAAGTAGAAGGAAGTGTTTCTTCGAAAGAAGTTATTGAAGCAGTTGAAAAAGCAGGCTATGGTGCGAAAGTGAAAGGGGAAGCGCAAGTAGAGAATACTGATGATTCTTTAAAGGATACGGAAACACCTAAGTTAAAGAAGAGATTATTCCATTCTGTAATTTGGTTAATTATTTTAATGTATATCACAATGGGGCATAATATGTGGGATTGGCCAGTACCTAGCTTTTTAGCCCATAATCATATTGGTCTAGCGATTACACAGATGCTAATTACAATCATTGTGATGTATATCAATCGTGCATTCTTTGTGTCTGGATTTAAGAGTTGGATACATGGTTCTCCAAACATGGATACTTTAGTTGCGTTAGGTTCTTCTGTTTCATTTGGATGGTCATTATATGTTTTGTATCAATTGACATACATGATTACACAAGGTTCTTCAAACATGGAATTGATGAGTGTATATCATGATGAATTGTATTTTGAAACAGCAGCGATGATTCCAGCACTAATTACAGTAGGAAAAACTTTAGAATCAATATCAAAAGGAAAAACAACAGATGCGTTAAAGAATTTGATGAAGATGGCTCCTAAGGTCGCCAATATTGAAAAGAACGGAAAAGTTCAAGTAGTAGCGATAGAGGAAGTTCAAATAGGTGATATATTTGTTGTAAAACCTGGTGAATCTATTCCAGTTGATGGTGAAATCATTGAAGGAAGTACAGCTGTTGATGAATCTGCATTAACTGGTGAATCGATTCCTGTTGATAAAGTTGTTGGAAATAACGTATCTGCGGCGACGATCAATCAATCTGGGTTTATCAAGGCAAAGGCAACACGAATAGGAAAAGATACAACATTTTCTCAAATCATTCAGATGGTAACAGATGCAGCTGGGACAAAAGCCCCTATCGCAAGAATTGCGGATAAAGTATCAGGAATCTTTGTGCCTGCAGTTATAACAATTGCCATACTTGTATTTGTTGGATGGATGATTACAAGTAAAGATATCATTTTATCTTTGCGACATGCGATAGCTGTACTTGTTATTTCATGCCCGTGCGCACTTGGTTTAGCGACTCCTGTAGCGATTATGGTTGGAAATGGTGTTGGGGCAAAAAATGGTATTTTGTTTAAAACATCAGAAGCTTTAGAAAATACAGGACATGTTCAAATTGTTGCGTTAGATAAAACAGGAACAATCACAGAAGGGAAACCTGTTGTAACAGATATTATTCCTGTTGGAATTAGTGAAAAGGAATTATTGGGAATTGCTTGTTCTTTAGAAGCAAAGTCTGAACATCCACTTGCCAAGGCAATCGTAAAATTTGGTGATGAGAAGAATATATCTTTATTGGATTCTATAGATTTTAAAGCATTAAGTGGCAATGGTGTGCAAGCTAAAATAAATGATTGTTTGATTTATGGAGGTTCTAAGAAATTTATTTCTACAATAACTAATATTGATTCATTAAAGAAACAAGCGGATGAACTGAGTGAAAAAGGAAAGACACCATTATTCTTTGTGAAAGATAGTCAGTTGATCGGTATGATTGCGGTAGCAGATGTTATTAAACAAGATAGTTCAACTGCAATCCAACAACTACAAAACATGGGAATTGAAGTTGTTATGTTAACTGGAGATAACGAAAAAACCGCAAATGCGATTGGAAAACAAGCTGGTGTGAATCAAGTGATTGCAGGTGTATTGCCAAATCAAAAAGAAGCAGTCGTACAAAAATTACAAAAGCGTGGAAAAGTGGCAATGGTTGGTGATGGCATCAATGACGCTCCCGCATTAACAAGAGCTGATATTGGTATTGCGATTGGAAATGGTACGGATGTCGCAATTGATTCCGCAGATATTGTATTAATGAATTCTAGGCTGTTAGATGTTGCGGCTTCTATTCGTTTATCTAAAGCAACATTGAAAAATATCTATGAAAATTTATTTTGGGCATTTGCGTATAATATTGTGCTAATTCCAATGGCAGCTGGTTTATATCCTGGTATTTCTATTAATCCAATGTGGGGAGCAGCTGCGATGTCGTTATCGTCATTTACAGTATGCATGAATGCTTTGCGTTTAAATCTATTTAAGATTCACGATGCATCTAAAGATAAACCATTAAAGAAACAAGCTTTAAAAGAAGAAAATATAGAAGGAGAAAGTACTATGAAAGAAACAGTAAAGATTGAAGGAATGATGTGCACACATTGTGAAGCAAGTGTTAAGAAAGCACTTGAAGGAATTGATGGTGTTGAAAGTGCAGAGGTATCCCATGAAAGTGGAACTGCAGTATTAACTCTTACACATGATGTAGATGACGCTGTTATTCAGAAAGCAATTGAAGAAAAAGATTACACATTTGTAAGTATTTCAAAGTAAAGATTGTACAAATCAGTATGATTGACAATGTGCTTTGGTTAGTTTAGACTAATCAAAGCTTTTTATATGCGTGGAGGTTTTATGAAAAAGGATAAATTAAATGTTTCTGATTTGATCTCAATTGGTGTTTATACCGCAATATATTTTATTTTAGTTGCGATTGCGACTTTTGCGAGTGCATTATTACCTGGATTTTCTAATGTATTCTTACCAGCACTTGCGGCACTTATTTCAGGGGCAGTTTATATGTTGATGGTATCTAAGGTTCAAAAATTTGGTGCGATTTCTATTATGGGAATTGTGATGGGCATCTTCTTCTTTGTTTCTGGTCACTTTATTTTAAGCTTTGCTGCCAATATTATCTGTGGAATCTTAGCTGACTATGTTGCATCTATTGGAAAGTACAAATTTAAGAAATGGATTCTAATTTCTTATGTGATTTTTAGTTATGGTATTACAGGTCCAATATTACCTTTATGGTTTATGAAAGATTCTTATGTTGCAAGTTTAGAAGCTAGAGGAAAAAGTGTGGAATATATTTCCAAAGTTTTTAACTTCATTAATACTGGTTCTTTCTTTTTATGCATGGTTTCAATTTTAATTTGTGCTTTGGTTGGTGGAATCTTTGGAATGGAAATGGTAAAGAAGCATTTTGTTAAAGCGGGAATTGTTGAATGATTCATTTAGATCCTCGTACAAAATTATTCATGTTATTTATCAGCAATTTCATTTTGATATTTCATGTTTCATTAACATATGAAGTATTAATGATGACAGTGATTGTATCTTTATTCTTTTTAACGAGATTATATAAAACAGGATTAAAGTTTACAATTTTATATAGTGTATTTGTGTTGATTAACATAATAGATTTTTCTGATTATATTGTTTTGGCATATATTGCCATGTTTGCGAATACGCTACGTTTAATGCTTCCTGTTATTGCGATGGGAACATATACTTTTTCTTCTACGAAGGTGAGTGAGATGTCATGTGCGTTAAGATGTATGCATGTAAGTGAAAATATTATTATTCCACTTGTTGTAATGATTCGCTTCTTTCCAACTGCGAAAGAAGATTTCATCCATATTAAAGAAGCAATGACATTAAGAGGTATTGAAATCAGTGTTTTTCATCCAATTCAAACATTGGAATATATCTTAATACCTTTACTCATGAATAGTAGTTTTGTGGCAAATGATTTAACAGTTGCTTCTCTAACAAAAGGGCTATCTATTCAAGGAAAACATACAAGTATAGCGAAGTTATATTTAACTCTATATGATTTTGTATATCCAATTGTGTTACTTGTTCCTATGGTTTTATTCATGAATGGTGTGAAATTATGATTGATTTAAATAATGTGAGTTTCTCTTATACAAAACATGAGAAGGTATTGAATTCTATTACAACGAATATTCAACAAGGCGAATGTGTTGTTTTGTGTGGGAAAAGTGGTTGTGGAAAAACAACGCTATCAAGGATTGTGAATGGGTTGATTCCTTCTTACTATAATGGAGAAATGGAAGGTGCTTATTTCATTAATGGAAAAACATATGGAGACATATCTGATTTAGTTGGAATTGTTGGAAGTGTATTTCAAAACCCACGTACACAATACTTTAATTCAAATACGACAGAAGAATTGGCTTTTGCGTGCGAAAATGTTGGGATGCCTCAAGAACAAATATTAGAACGAATTGAAGAAATTTCTAGAGAATTTAAAATAGAACATCTATTGGATAGAAGTGTTTTTCAATTGTCGGGTGGAGAAAAACAAATTCTTGCGTTTGCCTCAGCATGTATTTTAGATCCAAAGATTTTGGTTTTAGATGAACCTTCTAGCAATTTGGATCAAGATACAATTTTGTCTTTAAAACAATTGATTAATAAGATGAAAGAAAAGGGAAAAACAATTCTAATATCAGAACATCGTTTATATTGGTTGTCTGATATAGCTGATCGATATATTTTCTTAAATCATGAAATCGTAAAAGAATATACAAAAGATGAATTTTTAAGACTGACAAAAGAAGAAAGAATAAAATATGGTTTAAGAGATTCTAGTATTCAATATTATTTAGATAACATTTATACAAAAGAAATAGATATTAGAAATAATCCTGTTTTAGTGTGCCATAATTTAGAAATTGGATATGATTATCCTTTGGCTACAATTAATTTCACAATTAATCAAGGCGAAATTGTTGGAGTTATGGGACATAATGGGTTTGGAAAAACAACATTGATTAAAACACTATGTGGGTTATTGAAGCCAATAAGGGGTACTATTTCATATAGAGGAGAAAAAGTTAATTATAAAAAGCTCCAAAAAAATAGTTTCTTAGTCATGCAAGATGTAAATTACCAATTATTTTCAGATAGTGTAAAAGAAGAAGTGTTATTAGGCTGTGAAAAGACAGAGAAATTGGATGATGTATTAACAACATTATCTTTAAAAGAATTAGAAGATAGACATCCAATGGCATTATCTGGTGGGCAAAAACAGAGAGTTGTAATTGCTGCTGCGTTATTAAGTGGAAGAGAAATGTTGTATTTGGATGAGCCAACAAGTGGGTTAGATTACTATCATATGGAAATGGTAGGAAAGTTGTTAAATGAAGTAAAAAAGAATCATCAAACAGTGATTGTGATTACACATGATGTAGAATTTGCGTCGAGTTGGTGTGATCGAATCATTCGTTTAGATAAAGGAGAAACATATGAATCTAAATAAATGGAATGGTGAATGGGAAAACTTTGAGAATTATATTGATAGTGATGATGTTAATATTTTGAAGTGTTGGGAAAATGCAGAAGAAATATGTCATGCGATTCCAATGTTTCAAAAAGGTGTAAAGAACTTTTGGAAGAAAGCTTGTTTTACAACAACAAAAGATAATTCAGTTTCTATTGATACTTGGATAGTAGAAGCGAAGAATGATGGATTGGATATCACTTGGACTTTAAAAGATGGTTCTAAATGGAATAATCATTATATTTTATATTCTATTGTTGAAAAGGGATTAGAAAATAAAGAAAGTTATTTGTTTGTCTCTGATATAAAAGACACTCCATTTACATTTCTATTACTTATGGAACCAATGCCAGATAAAACGGAATCTGGTTTATTACCACATCTTCATTTTCAATATGGAAAGACAGTAGAGGAACTAGTCCAAGAAAATCAATTAGTGAATCCTATGTGGTACGCTACGATGGTAGATGAAGAAGGTTCATTGTTACAAAAGTGTAATCTATTAAATGCGATGCATCATTTGCCAATTTTAGAAAAATTAGATTAGAATAGATACTAATGAAGTGAGGCGTGATATGTCGAAATTAAATAAAGGTGATACTTTTCCAAATTATGATGTAGTAGAAGCTTTTAAAGGGAAAACAACGATTGCGGATATTATGAATCATACACCAACAATGTTTGTGGTGTTACGTTACATTGGATGTACAGTTTGTAGATATGATGTCCATTTATTGACGCAAAGAATCAATGAATTCAAAGAGAAGGGTGTGAATGTTTGTGTTGTCATGCAATCAAGTAGTGAAAATGTTAAAAAAGATATTCATGATCAACCATTACCGTTTTCTTTGATTTGTGATACAGACATGCACATTTATAATTCTTTGGATATTATTCCTGCTAGTTCTATGGAAGATTTGGTTGGTGATATGTCTATTCTAGAGGAAAAAGCTGCTAAGGCAAAAGCATGTGGTTTTGAACATGGATTGTATGAAGGAAATGAACAACAGTTGCCTGCATTCTTCTATGTAGATGGAAATGGTAAAGTGATTGTTGCACATTATGGAACAACAATTACTGATATGCCTACAATTGATGAAATGCTTGAGATGGTGTTGTGAACATCATCCTTTTTTTATGCTTTATTTCATTGTAAAATATGGCTATTATGAACAACTTTTATAAGATTATGAAATGGTTGATCATATGTAGTACATGTATTTGTTTTATTGGATGTGAAGATACTAAAGTAGATAATCCAGAAAGTGAAAGTTATACATTTGAAGAAATATTATGGCCTAGTGCAGATGGAATTAATGTGAATAGTGATAATAAAGTATTAATTGATTATTCTAATACATCACAAGGTTATTTTATGGCAAAAACACTAACAAACGATCATTCGCGTATTAAGATCATGGTTTTGAATGGTGATGAGAAGTATACATATGATTTGAATAAAGATGATACATACGAAGTGTTTCCTTTGAATATGTCAGATGGGACATATACTGTGAAAGTATATGAGAATATACAAGATGATGCGTATGCGTTATTGTTTGATACAACATTTGATGTCACATTAGAAAATGAATTTATTCCATATCTATATCCTAATCAAGTGGTAGATTATGATACAAATACATTGTGCCTACAAAAATCATTTGAGCTTGTAAAAGACGATAAGACAGAATTGGATCGTGTACAACATATCTATACTTGGGTGTTAGATAATATCGTATACGATTGGGACAAAGTAGAAGAAGTACAAGGAAAATATGTATTGCCTGTATTAGATGAAACGTATCAAGAGAAAAAAGGAATTTGTTTTGATTATGCAGCACTTATGAGTGCGATGTTACGTGTACAACATATTCCAACTAAAGTTGTTACTGGCATGGTTGATGAAGGATATCATGCTTGGATAGAAGTGTATATTGAAAACATGGGATGGATAAAACCACATGTGTATTTCAATAGTGGAGAATGGACGACAATGGATCCAACATATGATGCAATGGATCAAGAATATAATGGTGATTACGAAATCATTTATACATATTAGAGGACAAATATATGAGAAAGATTAGTGAATTAGAAAAAGCACAGTTTTGTGAACAAATGGCAATGATTCTAGATGGTGGTATCTCTACTGATGATGGAATTGATGCGATTATTTCACAGGTGAATGAAGTAGAGTATAAAAAAGTATTAGAAAGTATTCATGATCGAGTTGTGAATGGTGTTCCACTTTCTAAAGCGATGGAAGAAACAAATTTATATGATTCTTACATGGTTCATATGATTGAAGTTGGTGAACAGAGTGGATATCTTGATCGTATTTTTCATGAATTAGCTTTGTATTATCACAGAATGGATGATACAAAAGAAAAAGTAAAGAATGCGTTAACGTATCCAAATATATTGGTTACGATGATGTTGGTTGTTATTGTTGTGATGTTAGTAAAAGTATTACCAATGTTCCGTAATGTATTAAGTAATATGGGATTGGGATTAAATGGTATTTCTTTAACTTTATATGAAATTGGAAGAAACTTTGCGATAATTGCGTTGGTTGTACTAGTAGTTGTATTTATTATTTGTGCGATTATTTTCTTGAATATTAAGTTATCTGGAAAATCATTCACAAGTGTTCTACAAAAATTTCCATTCACAAGAAAATTGGCATATAAGTTATCTGTTGTGCAGTTTGCGTATGCATTATCTTTATTATTGAATAGTGGTTATCAACAAGAAGATGCATTAATGATGTGCTCTTCTATGTGTGAAGATAAGAGTTTAAAAGAAAAGATTGATGGAATCATAGATAGAATCAATCAAGGTGATAATTTAACAAATTGTATTTTAGATAGTCATATCTTTCATGAAGTTTATAATCGTTTATTAGTGATTGGATTAAAGAGTGGTCATTTTGAAACAACAATGTCACAAGTAGCAAAAGCATATGAGAAAGAAATTGATTATAGTATCAATGTATTATTAGATCGTATTGAACCAACATTAGTTATCTTATTAACATTGATTGTTGGTGTTATCTTACTATCAATTATGTTACCTCTAACAGGAATTATGGCAAACTTATGAAAAAGCATTATTTAACAAAACTATCTATATTTGGTGTTTGTTTAATTGTGTTTGTTTGTATTACTGTAGGAATCATTAAAAGTGAACAAGCATATAATGATACGGCATTAAAGATGGTAGAAGAAAATATTAAGAAAGCAACCATGACTTGTTATAGCGTGGAAGGATTTTATCCAAGTTCTATTTCTTATTTAGAAGAAAACTATGGTTTAGTTGTAGATGAAAAGAAAGTGAATGTGTTTTATCAAACGATAGGAAGTAATTTATTTCCAGATATTCGTGTTACGGCAAAGGGGAATGCATCATGAAAAGGAAATCAATCATAGAAGTTATCTTCTCTTTGGTATTGTTTTTTGTATTTGTTTTAGGCAGTTTCTTTCTTGTGGTTTCTGGGGCAAGACTTTATAAAAAGACAATTTCTTTGCAGGAAGAAAGAGAACAAACACAAGTTCCATTTGCTTATATTACAACCAAAATCCATCATGCGAAAAATAGAGATAGTATTACATTAGATGATCAAGTATTAAAGATACAAGAAGATGCCTATCAAACATGTATTTATGAAACAGATGGTGCTTTATATGAATTGGTTATTCCAAATGGAAGTACGATGGATGTTGGGCAAGGTACAAAGTTATATGATGTAGATTCATATGATATTTCATATGAAGATGGTTTGTATCAAATTACAATTGATGGAAAAAGTGTGGAAGTGAGTGTGAAATAATATGAGAAGAAGTAAATCATTAAACTTTTTGTTAGAACTATTATTCGTTATCATGTTATTTACATTTTGTTCCATTGTATTTATGAATCTATTTGTGAATGCATCTAAAATGAATCAAAGTGCCGAAATGAAATATCAAGCTTCATTAGATGTTCAAACAATTGCTGAGAATATTCGAATGAATGGAACTTATGAAGAAGTTGATGAGGAATCTTATTCAATACAAGTGGAAAAAAATGATGATGAATATACGATTATCGCAACAGATCAAGATGGCAATGTACTAGAAACAGTACAAGTGATGTATGTGGAGTAAAAATATGCGTGATAGAAAAGAAGGAATTTCAGTTGGAATTGGCATGTCTACGTTTATGATGATTTTTACTGTGCTTTGTTTAACGATCTTTGCGACATTAACATACTTGCAGGCAAAACATAATGTAGAAGAAACAAATCAAATCATTGAAGCTTCACAAGCATATTATGCGGCAGATTATAAAGCCACTTCTATTTATAAAACATTAAAAACAAATTATTTGAATACAGAATTTCTTACAGAAAATAACATCATAAAAGAAGAAAATGAATATTCTTATATTGTTCAAATCAGTGATACACGAGAATTACAAGTGACAATCCAAGAAAATGAGGGTAAACTAAAGATAGAAAAATGGCAAGAAGTTGCGAAATCTAGCGATGATTATGCGTATCAAGGATTTGTGAATTAGGTGTGTTTTATGGATGTAACAAAGATTTTAGAAGAAGCGGTTAGTGAAAGAGCGAGCGATATTTTTATTGTTGCGGGTGCTTGTATTTCATTTAAAAAATCCGGCGTGATTCACCAAATTAATGACCAAAAACTAACACCGGCTGATACAAATGATCTGATTAATCAAATCTATGAAATATCAGTGGGAATTGAGCGCTCTATTGATGTATTAAGAGAAAATGGGGAAGATGATTTCTCTTTCTCATTGAGTCAAATTGGAAGATTTCGTGCGAATGTATTTTTTCAAAGAGGTTCTGTAGCTGCTGTCTTACGTGTTGTAAGATTTAAATTACCGGATCCTAAAGAATATCATATTCCTTCATCTGTAATTGATTTAGCGAAATTGAATAAAGGATTGGTAATTGTAACAGGCGCTACTGGTTCTGGTAAATCTACGACATTAGCTTGTATTGTAGACCAAATTAATAAGACAAAGAATTACCACATTATTACAATTGAAGATCCAATTGAATATTTACATCGACATAATCATTCAATCGTTTCTCAAAGAGAAGTGGGACATGATACAAAAGATTATTTGACAGCGTTGCGTTCTGCGTTAAGAGAAGCTCCAAATGTAATTTTGGTAGGAGAAATGAGAGATTTAGAAACAGTGAGTGTGGCATTGAATGCTGCAGAAACAGGACACTTAGTATTATCTACATTACATACGTTAGGTGCTTCCGAAACAATTTCTAGAATTATAGATATATTTCCACCTAACCAACAAGAACAAATTCGTGTACAATTAACAATGTCTTTAGAAGCAGTTGTATCACAACAATTGATACGAAGTAAAGACGGAAGTATGGTTCCTGCTTTTGAAATCATGAAAACAAATCCTGCGATTCGTACACAAATCAGAGATAATAAATTACACTTGATTGATAATACAATAGCAGCGAATCGAGAAGATGGAATGGTTGGAATGGATGATTCTATCTTGGAATTGTATAAAGCTGGACTAATAGAGGAAGAAGTTGCGTTACAACACGCAAATAATAGAGAACTATTAAAGAAAAAAATGTAGGGGGCACATTATGAGAAAGAGAAAATATCAATTTCGATTGTTTGGTGGCTTATATCTAACAGTAGATGGAAAAACAATAGCTTTAAGTAGCCAACTTGGAAAACAGTTATCCGCAATTTTAGCTTTTTTGATATGTAACTATAAACAATCTGTTTCAAAAGAAAAGATGATTGATAACTTTTGGCCAGATAGCGATAATCCTACAAATGCTTTGAAGTTTGCGATACATCGTTTGAGAAATGCATTAAAAGATATTGAAGGATTACCAGAAACGGAATTGATTGTTACAACTTCGAATGGATATCAGTTTAATCCTGAAATCAATGCGGAATTAGATACAGAAATATTTGAAAAGAATGTATTAAACGCTAAGAGTGATACAGAATTAAGTCTATATCATGATTGTATTGATTTATATAAAGGTGATTTTTTAGAAGGTATTGAAGAAGAATGGGTCATTACAGATAGAGGTTATTATCGTTCTATTTTCACACAGATTTGTCATACTTTAGCTGTTGAATACATGAAAATTGATAATCTAAAAGATGCAATTGAAGTGTGTGAAAAGGGATTAGATGCAGATGAATTTGAAGAGACTTTGATTTATACGTATCTTGAAGCACTAGTTAAAGATAAACGCTTTAATTACGCAAAGAAGTATTACAACGAAATTAGTAAAAAATACGAAAAGAGAGTTGGTATTTCTCTAGATTCTTATAATGCATCAAAATCATTTGTACAATTGATGAATAATCAAGTTATGGAAAATGCGGATACAAAGATTTCTGATACAGTATTTTCAATGTCAGATACATCTTCTATTGGACCTATGGTTGTTGATCGAAAGATATTTGATGCCTTATGTGTATATGAGTTAAGAAATGTAGCTCGTTATAACTACAAAGATTATGTTATCCAAATGGTATTGGAAACAACAAAGAGTGAACAAGCCTCAATTATGAAGACTTTCATGAATGTTTTAAAGATGTCTTTTAGAAAGACTGATGTTGTAACAAAGATCAATGATCAAAAGATTGCGTTACTTGTAAAACTCGCTCATGAATCTGATGTTGAAATCTTATATACAAGAATTCAAAGAAGACTTTCTGAACAAGTGAATGAATGTAAGTATAATTTAACATATACAATGAAACAAGTTTGTTAAGCGAAGAGAAACCTTCGCTTTTCTTGTAGGAGGTAAAATATGTGCACAGCGTTAACTTATAAAACAAAAGATCATTATTTTGGAAGAAACTTAGATTATGAATTTGGATATGGTCAAAAAATTGTGATTGTTCCAAGAAATTATGAAATACCTTTGCGTCATTTTGATAGTTTAAAAGAACATTACGCAATGATAGGAACAGGTATTGTTGTGAATGGATATCCCCATTATT
Organism: bacterium; assembly: GCA_963621095.1. GTDB lineage: Bacteria > Bacillota_I > Bacilli_A > Erysipelotrichales > Erysipelotrichaceae > Bulleidia. The sequence goes on along the minus strand of CAVFDO010000022.1, from coordinate 8,551 downwards.
TTGATGCGATGAATGAAAAAGGTGTGGCGATTGCGGGATTGAATTTTGTAGGAAATGCGAAATATCATCCATGTGATGATACAAAGAAAAACATAGCTCAATATGAATTTGTGAATTATCTTTTGTGTACTTGTAAAGATATTTGTGAAGTAAAAGAACAATTAAAAGAAATAAATATTACAGATGAAACTTTTACTGATCAAATGCCATGTGCTTCTTTACATTGGTTGATTGTGGATGAGAATGAAAGTATTGTAGTGGAATCATGTAAAGATGGTTTGCATGTATATGAAGATACGATTGGTGTATTAACAAACAACCCACCATTTGATACGCAGATGTTTCTGTTGAATAACTACATGTCATTATCTAACAAACAACCACAAAATACATTTTCAAAAGAAATAGATTTAGATTTGTATTCTAGAGGTATGGGTGGACTTGGATTACCTGGTGATCTAAGTAGTTCTTCTCGTTTTGTGCGTTGTGCGTTTACAAAGCTCAATAGTTTAAAACCAACTAGTGAAGAAGAGAGTGTATCTCAATTCTTCCATATCATTCATAGTGTTGAACAACAAAAAGGTTGTTGCGAAGTGAAAGAAGGAATGTATGAATATACAATTTATTCTTCATGTATGAATACAAATCAAGGTATTTATTACTATACAACATATGATGGTAATATCATTCACGCTGTGAATATGAATCATTGTGATTTAGATGTATCTGAAATCTTTACATATGAAATGATAGAAAAAGAAAGTATCGACTATCAGAATTAGATAGCCGGTACATCATAAATATATTCGTTTTCTTTACTAATGGCGAACCAAAGTTTTGTTCCATCGCTATTTTCATCAGGGATATCTTCTTCTAATTTGACGACAAGATATCCTTTTTTTTCTAGTATTTGTTTATTACGTATGCGATCTGGTTCATCTTTCATAGAATAAATATAAGGCTCTTTTGGGGTGTCTTCTCCATAACATGCAATATCTGGATCTAATGAAAATGCACTGTAGTAGATTGTACTTTCTACACTTGTTCTAAGAACCATTTCTTTTGTGACTTCTAACATATTTGTAAAGATATGTTGGTTGCGATATCTTTTCGTTACATATGCATTCTTAAAGAAACAAGTTTCTCCATAAAATGTTTGTTCTTGATTACTTTCACAAAATGGATAAGGAGCATCAGGAAACATCATTTGACAAAGTGTATAGTACTGCAAATATAACCAATCAGAATCTGTTGTGATGGCATCATATACATTTCTATAGTTCATGACATCATCCATTGTTCCATGAAAAAAAGAATTGTCCGCAATGATATTTTCTTGATCAAATACTAATGTGATTCCTTGTTCTAAAAGAACTTCATCTTGTGTATAAATAATTGGAAATACAAAGATCAAATAATAATATCCATCAATTTCTTCTACAGAACATTCTTCTGGGAAGTTTTGATATCTGTATAAGAATTCTTCATAAGAACGAGGCATCCAGTTTTCTAATAGATCATATGCCTTTTTAAAATATTTTTTACATAAATCATCCATGGAATTATCATATCTATTGATGTATTTTGACGCAAGAGTATACTAGAAAAAAGTGAGGAAATCGTATGAGACCATTGATAGGAATATTAGCACATCCACCATATACATTTGAAAAAAATCCATTTAATCAAATTAGTTGTAATTATACAGATTCTATTTATCAAGCAGGTGGTATTCCAATCATCATTCCTCAGATTGATGATGAAAATCTATTAGAAGAATATGCAGATAAAATAGATGGATTATTGATTCCGGGTGGGATTGATGTAAATCCTATGATGTATCATGAAAATCCATTACCACATTTAGGTACTACAAGTATCCAATATGATAGATGGGAATGTCATATGATAGAAGTATGCAAAAAGAAACAAATGCCAATACTTGGTATCTGTAGAGGAATACAAATATTAAATGTATTTCATGGCGGAACTTTGTGGCAAGATCTTTCTTATAGAAATGAAAAGACATTTTTACATAATCAAACAGAAGATAGAGGATATGCATCTCATTCTGTTGATTTAGTAGAAGGAAGTTATCTAGAAAGTATATTTGGAAAGAAATTAGATGTGAATTCTTTTCATCATCAAGCAGTAAAAGATATTTCCGATAATTTTGTTGTGAGTGCACAAGCAGAAGATGGTGTGATAGAAGGGATTGAAGATCCAACTTATCCGTATTTGGTTGGTGTACAATGGCATCCAGAAGGCTTTGTACGAACAAGTGATGTGATGATGCCTTTGTTTAAAGATTTTGTTAGTCACTGTAAAAAGGATGTGCTATAATCATTGCACTGAGGGAGTAACTTGCGCATTGCGTGATAGACCAACAATCCCGACTTGACCGTCTGGTTTATCTTAAAGAGTGAGACTCATGTATGAATGTTTTATACATGGGTTTTATGAATATTGAATTTTAGCTCATGTATATCATGGGCTTTTGTTTTAGTTGAGGAGGTTGTATGGCAAAAGTTTATTTGGAAGAGTACGAAGAAGTGCTGAAAGAATTTGGGACAAAAGAAGATGGATTATCCAGTGTAGAAGCAAATGAACGTCTTTTGAAAAATGGGAAAAACAAGTTACAAGAAGCACAGAAAGAAACAATGTTTCAAAAATTCATTGGCTCTATGAGTGATCCAATGATCATTATGTTATTGTTTGCGGCAGTTTTACAAGCAATCATCAATGCGTTACAAATGAAAGATGGTTTTCAACTTTCTGAGTTTGCGGATGTTATTATCATTTTAGTTGTAGTAATCATTAATACAATTATGTCTCTTGTACAAGAAGTTAAGGCAGAAGGGGCAATGGATGCTTTGATGCAGATGACAGCTTCTACTTCAAAAGTAATGCGTGATGGAAAAATTGTTGTTGTAAAGAGCGAAGATATTTGTGTGGGAGATATCGTTGTATTTGAAGCAGGGGATACTGTCAGTGCAGACTGTAGAGTGATTGAATCGCATTCTTTGAAAGCAGAAGAATCCGCATTGACGGGTGAATCTGTTCCTGTGACAAAGCTAGTTAATGTTTTGATGTTACAAGGTGATAAAGAAGATATTACACTTGGTGATAGAAAAAATATGGTTTATAACGGTTCAACAATTGTTTATGGAAGAGGAAAAGCAGTTGTTGTTGCGACAGGTATGGATACAGAAGTTGGTAAAATTGCGGATGCGTTAAATCAAACTAGTAAAGAATTAACACCATTACAAAGAAAGATGACAGAACTCTCCAATTTTCTAACAAAACTTGTGATTGGAATCTGTGTTGTTGTATTTGTGGTAGGGGTTATTGAATCATTACTATTCTCCAAAGATATTACATTAGGAACATTTGGTTCTATTACATTAGATACATTTATTTCGGCGATTGCTTTAGCTGTTGCGGCAATTCCTGAAGGTTTACCAGCAGTTGTAACAGTTATTCTTTCTCTTGGTGTAAGTTCTATGGCAAAGCGTCAAGCATTGATCCGTAAACTAACAGCAGTAGAAACGTTAGGTTGTACGAATATCATTTGTTCTGATAAAACAGGGACTTTAACACAAAATAAAATGACAGTTGTTGATCATTACGCAAGTGATGAGCCATTATTAGCTACAGCGATGGCTTTATGTAGTGATGCAACGATTGAAGAAGGACAAACAGACTCTATAGGGGAACCTACAGAATGTGCTTTGGTCAACTATGCGAATACATTGCATTTACCAAAATATGCTTTAGAAGAAAAAACTCCTAGAGTTTCTGAAGCACCATTTGATTCAAATCGTAAAATGATGTCTACGATTCATAAACAAGAGGATCATTATATCCAGTATACAAAAGGTGCATTAGATGTATTATTAGATCGTTGTTCAAATATATTAGAAAATGGAACTGTTATTTCTTTGACAGAAGAAAAGAAACAAGAAATACTTACAATCAATAAACAATTTGCCTCTAAAGCATTAAGAGTTTTATGTGCGGCGTATAAAGAATATGACGTTTTACCAACATTCCAAGATCCAAGCGAAATCGAAAATGATTTAATTTTTATTGGAATCGTAGGAATGATTGATCCTTGTAGACCTGAAGTACAAGATGCCATCGTTGAATGTAAGAACGCAGGAATCAAAGTAGTCATGATTACAGGAGATCATAAAGATACTGCAGTTGCGATAGGAAAAAATCTAGGAATCATTGAAGATGAATCTCAAGCAATTGAAGGTTATAAATTAGATGCATACGATGAAGAACAAATGAAAGAAGTTGTCACAAAGTATTCTGTTTATGCACGTGTTCAGCCAGAACATAAAACAAAAATCGTGAATGCTTGGAAGGCAAAAGGTATGATTACTGCGATGACAGGAGATGGTGTGAATGATGCACCTTCTATTAAATCAGCTGACATTGGAATTGGAATGGGGATTACAGGTACAGATGTAACGAAATCTGTTGCGGATATGGTGCTTGCGGATGATAATTTTGCGACAATTGTGAATGCGGTAGAAGAAGGCAGAAAAATTTATGACAATGTATGTAAAGTTATTCAGTTTCAATTATCTACAAATTTAAGTGAAGTTGTGATTATGTTCTTTGCGTCGATTCTGAATTTCACAATCTTAAGCCCGGTACATTTATTATGGATTAATATGGTGACAGATTCATTGCCTGGTTTAGCTTTGGGTATGGAAAAAGCAGAAGGCGATGTCATGAAGAGAAAACCAAGAAGTTCTGAAGAAAGTATTTTCTCGAATGGTGCTGGTGTGGATATGGTATGGCAAGGGTTATACTTGGCATTGATTGAAATTTTGGCATATTTGATTGGTCATAAGTTAGAACTTGGAACATTTTCTGGAATTTTCAATGGAGAATATTGTGTGAACGCAATCGCCATGGCATTTTTAACAGTAAACTTTGCGGAAATTTGTTGTTGTATCAATATGCGTTCAAGACGTCATTCAATCTTTTCAAAAGAAATGCTTGAGAATTTTAACTGGTGGTTGTTTGGCGCAACAATCATAACGGTTTCAATTACTTTAGCGGCAATTTATATTCCTGGATTATCACAAGTGTTTGGAATTGTTCCAGGTACGTTCCAGTTGAATGAATTATTGATTTGTATTGGATTAGCTTTATCAACATTTCCTGTCTTTGAATTTGGTAAGTGGTTAAGAAAAAGAAAATGACCAAAATAAAATGTCGATTCAATTGAATCGGCATTTTTGTTGGAACTATTTTGTAATGTAATGTTGTAATAATTTGAATGTATTCATAGCACCATCGACATGACTTCTTTCATAGTTATGAGATGCATATACACCTGGTCCAATCAAACCATGACGAATATCATAACCAGCTCTTAATGTTGTTTCTACATCACTTCCGTAATGTGGATATACATCAATGGCGTAATCAATGTTGTACTGTTTACAGATGGAATGTAATTCTGTAATTAAATCATAGTTGTATGGTCCACCAGAATCTTTAGCACAAATAGATACCATTCTTTCTGTACAACCAAGATCATCACCAACACATCCCATATCAACAGATAACATATCTTCTGTATCACTTGGGACGTTACTGCCGCCAAATCCAACTTCTTCTAAACATGTTAAGATGATTGTTACTTTACGATTCAGCACAATCTTTTCTTCTTTGACCCATTTCGCTAATGTAATCAAAATAGCTGCGGATAGTTTATCATCTAAAAAACGAGATTTGATATAACCACTTTCAGTTACTGTAGTCTTAGGATCCATTGCGATAATATCTCCAGTTTCAATGCCGAGTTTTTCTACATCTTCTTTAGAAGAAATATTTTCATCTAAAAGAATTTCCATATTGGCTTCAAGAGTATCTACTTTTTTATCTGCGACGTGTGCGCTAGGTTCTTTATTTAATACGACACCTGTATACATCTTTCCACTTCTTGTGAAAACCATACAGTTTTCACCATCCGCAGTAGACCATTGATGTCCGCCAATCGTTGTTGGCTTTAGTCTGCCGTTGGCTTTAATACTACGAACCATAGCACCTAAAGTATCAATATGTGCAGCTAATACAAGTGGATTACCTTCACCACCTAGTGTGCATTCTACATTTCCTTTTCTTGTGATATGTGGTTCATATCCAAGTTTTTCAAGTGTTTCTTTCACATATTGTGCGGCTTTAGTTGTATAGCCACTTGGTGAAGCAATTGCGGTTAATTGATGCAATTGATCACAGATTTCTTTTTTGTATTGATTCATTTCCATATAATTACCTCTGCATGAAATTGTATTCTGAAAAGGAATGATTGACAATGGATTTGTTGTGAGAAATGATATTATACAAAAGAAGGAGAACCTTATATGTATGGAATGATTGCGACATGGAGAATGGCTTTAGAAGGTGTTAAAAAAGGAAATGAAATTCTAAATAATCATGGAACTTGTCAAGATGCTTTAGAAGAAGCAGTAAAAGATGTTGAAGATTTTGAATTTTATAAAAGTGTTGGATATGGAGGTCTACCAAATAAAGAAGGTATCGTTGAATTAGATGCTTCGTTTATGGATGGTGATACATTAGAATTTGGTGCGGTTGGTGCAGTGAGAGATTACGCAAATCCAGTGTCGATTGCACGTTCTTTAATGAAATATGATGTGAATAATTTTTTAGTTGGAAGTGGAGCAGAACAGTACGCAAATGAACATGGATTTATAAGAAAAAAGATGTTAACGCAACGTGCACAAATTCACTATGAAAATCGATTGAAAGAACTACAAGAAGAAATTAAACCATACAGTGGACATGATACGGTTTGTATGATTGCGATAGATGAAAATGGACATATGGCTAGTGCGACAAGTACATCTGGGTTATTTATGAAACATCCAGGAAGACTTGGAGATTCTCCTGTTTGTGGAGCGGGATTTTATGTGGATTCTCAATTTGGTGGAGCCAGTGCGACAGGACTTGGTGAAGATGTTATGAAGGGATGCGTGAGCTACGAAATTGTAAGACGTATGAAAGAAGGAATGCATCCTCAAGAAGCTTGTGAAACTGCAGTACATGAATTTGATATTGAACTAAAAAAACGAAGAGGAAAAGCAGGAGATATGTCTTTGATTGCCATGAATTGTAAAGGTGAATGGGGTTGTGCAACAAACATAGATGGTTTTTCTTTTGTGGTTACAAATGAGAAACAAGAACCAACAGTTTATCTTGTTAAAAGAGATGAAAGTGGAAAAATGTCCTTTGAAGTTGCATCCAAAGAATGGATGGATGATTATATGAAAACAAGAACGGCCCCTCTTGTTAGAAAGTGAGAAAAATATGGAGAATATTGTAGAAGTATGTTGTGGAAGTTATGAAGATTGTATTGCGGCGTATAAGGGTGGCGCAAAAAGAGTGGAACTGAATAGCGCATTAAGTGTAGGTGGTTTAACACCAACACTTGCGACTTTAAAAAGAGTAAAACGTGAGACAGATTTAAAAGTAATCTGCATGGATCGACCTCGTGCGGCAGGATTTTGTTATAGTCAAAGTGAATTTGAAACAATGTTAGAAGACGCTGAAATATTATTAGAAAATGGAGCGGATGGCATTGCGTTTGGCTTCTTACAAGAAGATGGTAATATTTGTTTGCCATATGTAGAAAAGATGGTCGATTTCATTCATTCTTATGGAAAAGAAGCTGTTTTTCATAGAGCTTTTGATGTAACACCAGATCCATTTTTATCAATGGATATTCTGAGTGACTTAGGTGTAGATCGAGTTCTAACGAGTGGTCAACAATCTAAGGCAAAAGATGGAATGAAATTGATTCAACAATTACAAGCTCAATATGGAGGAAAGATTGAAATATTACCTGGTTCAGGAATCAATGCGCAAAACGCAAAAGAAATCATCGAACAAACAGGTGTTTATCAAGTCCATTCTTCTTGTAAGAATTATCTTACAGATCCAACAACTTCATCTGATACAGTTACATATGCATACTTAAGTGAACCACATGTTAATGATTACGATGTGGTTGATGTAGAACTTGTAAAAAAATTAGTGCAGGTCGTACAATGAAAATTGTTTGTGCAATTGATTCCTTTAAAGGAAGTTTAACTTCTATGCAAGCTTCTAACGCTGTAAAAGAAGGAATTCAAAAAGTGGATTCAACGATACAAGTTGATATTATGCCTTTGGCTGATGGAGGTGAAGGAACGGTGGACGCACTTGTAGAGGGAATGCATGGAAAGAAGCGATGTATCTCTGTTTATGGCCCATTAAAAACAAAAGTGAAAAGTACATATGGTATTGTAGAAAACCTCGCAATTATTGAAATGAGTGCTGCAGCTGGTCTTCCTCTATTGAATAAGTGCCGACGCATTCCCTGTCTATAATCTATTGATTTAGGCGGGGTTAGTTGGCAAGAAAAAGCGCCAAGTTAGGTGTCTGTTTTGCGGAAAAGGAACATCCAATACGGTATAATGTTAGTATGAAGATAACACAAAGCTATGGAATCAAATTCAAAGATGGA
>CAVFDO010000021.1:0-22634 GCA_963621095.1 bacterium | reverse complement strand
CAAGCCCTTAGAAGCCACATCTATAACACTTAGTGTTTAGGTGTGGTAGTTCACTGGCTTGTTTCTGCTGGAATGTTAAATCGTGTTTATAATGTTTCGAAAGGAGAACATCCTCTAGTGGCATATGACAAACTAGATCAATTTAAGCTATATTTCTTTGATACTGGATTATTAAAACAAATGGCAGGAATTGATAATAATGCCATATTATTAAAAACAGATTATCAATTTAAAGGCCCTTTAACAGAAAACTATGTTTTACAACAATTACATGGTTTATATGAAGTGGAACCACGTTATTATTCTGATAAAAATAGTGAAATTGATTTTTTGATTCAAAATGGTGCAGAAATTATTCCTGTAGAAGTAAAATCCGGTGAAAGTAAATCAGCACCATCTTTTAAAAGGTATATGTCAAACAATCATTCTTCTTTAGGAATTCGGTTTTCTAAGAATCAATACCGTAAAGATGGAGTTATTGTAAATATTCCTTTGTATTTGGCGAGAAAATTAAAAACATTCATCTAAGTAATGATAAATTCATCCAATGTTCTAGTGACATTGGATTTTTTACAAAAAAATCTTAATTTTAGAACAAAAAAACAAAAAATTCACAAAATATACACATTATAACTTTCGTATAACCTATTAAGTATAAACTTACTTCGGAATGGCAGAGAAGAGATACACACTTGCCCAATGTTTATCCTTCTACTGTTGAGAATCGCTTCAATTTGTAACAATAAATTCAATGCATTACATGAAGGACAATGTAAAACAACATTGATGGATAAAGAGGAATGAGAACGGCTTTGGTCGGTGGTGAGATGATGTTTAGAGAAAATCAAAAAACTGATCAGAAGTTACAAGAACTAGACAATAATGAATTAATTGATATCATTCATGATCTTCAAAATCAATTAAATGAAGAATCTGTTCCAGAAGAAAGTAAAAAACAAAAAAGAAAAAGAGAATATCGCAATACAATCAAACATATTGTAGAAGTGTTAATTGTAACTGCAGCAATCTCTGTTCTATTAGCTACACTTTTCTTCCCTATATTAAAAGTATCTGGTGTTAGTATGGAACCAACATTAGAAAATGGACAGATTATTGTATTAGAAAAATCCGGGAAATTTGAAACTGGCGATCTAATTGGATTCTATTATCAAAATAAAATTTTGTTGAAAAGAGTCATTGGACAAGCTGGTGATTATATAAATATTGACGCAAGTGGAAATGTTTACGTCAATGATGTGAAACTTGATGAACCATATTTAAACGAAACTGCTTTAGGTGATTGTGATATAGAACTCCCTTATCAAGTACCAGATGGAAAGATTTTTGTGATGGGAGATAATCGCTCTAAATCAGTGGATAGTAGAAGTAAATTAGTAGGTTGTGTATCTGAAGAACAAGTCGTTGGTAGAGTGATGCTAAGAATTTGGCCATTAAACCAATTTGGATTGATGAACTAGGAGAGGGGCAAATATGCTAAGAAGTGGTAATTCAAAAAAGAAGATAGTTAAACTAGCAACGATGTTTGCTGTGATTTTAGTTGCTATTTCCGTTATGCTTGGTTTAATGCAACCAGGAATTGCATTAACTGGAAACTTCACTACTAGTGATTCTACAGCAGATGTAGAAACAGAAGAAACATGGAAACAATCATTTGCGGATGTTCAATTAACAGATGATTTCAATAGTAATTTAGTTTCTATTGCGAATACACAAATTGGTTATAAAGAAAGTGAATTGAATTATTACACTGTAACAGAAACAGATGAACATAAGGGTTATACTCGTTATGGTGCTTTTGTGAATGATAATTATATGAATTGGGATACAAGTTTTGTAGATTTCTGTATGAATTATGCAGGATATCCACAAGATGTTTTATCATTGTATTCTAATAATATAGATACATGGATTCAATCATTACAAGATAATGAATTATATGTAGATAATACAAATACAGAATACCAATTAGGTGATTTAGTTTTCTTCCAAAAAGTAAATCAAGAAACATCAAAACAAGTTGGTATTATTACAGAAATAAATGTTAGAGAAGATGGAACATATATTTCTGTAATAGAAGGCAATTGTGATAATGAAGTTAAAAAGAATGAATATTCTATTAATGATACAAATATCATTGGATATTCACTCATTCACAAGATCCAACAATCATTACAAGAAACGAATCAAATAGAAGAAACTTCTATAGATACTCCAATCACTGAAGAAGAAACTTATAGTGATGAAAGTGATATTAGTGTTGTAGATGTTCAAAGTGATGAAAAAATTGATGATGCAGTTACGTTGAATGTAACTTCTAGTACATCTGAAGGAAAGAATGGACAAACATTGTACATTAACGTTAATTCTACAAACTCTCATCCAAATGATACTGAAACAGGAGAAATACTAAAAGTTAATATTGGAACACTACCTGAAGGTGTAACAATTGATGGATTCACTGATGGTAAGATGGTTGTTAGCTATGGTAGTGGAACTACTACAGGAACAATAGAAGTGACATTACATCAAAATGAAGACGGAACAAGTTATGTTACTTATACACAACCTGCTGGTTCTACAATCAGTTTTGTTTTACAGTTCAATTCAAAGAATGGAACAATGGATGAAACAAATACAGTTACAGTAACGCCTGAAATTGTAAATGCACAAGATAATGACAAAGTAACAGTAGATGGTAAAACTGATGTTACATCAAAAACTCTAACTTGGACAGGTGAAAGTAAATGGGACAATCTAAGTAAATCAGTAGATAAAACACAATTAGACATTAATACTGAAACAAATACATTGGTTGGAAAATTAACTTATACAATCCAAGCACAAGAATTCAATAAAGATGGGGACAATGATACTGGTTCTATTTGGACAAAAGAAGTACTACTTACAGATACTTTGAGCCTTCCAAGTGGTATGACATTCCCTCAAGGTTCTAAAGTTCAAGATAACAAAGTTGTTGATAAAGATGGTAATGTAATTTTTGAATTTGATTTTAGTTCTATCACAAATACAAATAAAGCAAGTGTTGATGTTGAAGAAATAACATTAAGTTCGGATTTAAAATCAATTGTTTATAAAATAAAAGTAACAAATATAAATAAAAATTCTGATGGCAGCTATAAAGGTGAAATGGATAGCATTAGTAACCTAAAAGCAACATTAGATGCTTCTAAATTGACATTAAGTGATGAATACAAAACCAAAACAAATGATGATTTAAAAGCAGAAAAGATATCAAATAAAATTGAAATTGAGACAGCTGCTGTTAAAGGTAATTATAGCTATAAAGATAATAAAACAGTAGAAACGAATCCTCAAAAGACTGAAAATTATGATGTAAAAAAAGAGTCTACTCAAGGCGGAAAAGTTGTATATGAAGTACAACCGGGTAGCACAATTCAATATACAATCACTGTAACAAATTCAGGTTCTACTGTATTATCAGCTAAAGATGCAGATGGAAATAACTATACAATTACTGATCAACTTCCAAGTCAATTGACTTTAACAGATTCTCAAATCGCAAAAATACAACAACTTGGTGGCACGGTTGAATTGCAAGCAGATAATACGTATAAAGTTACATTTCCTCAGACAAATGATATTGGAGTAGGTAAAAAGTGGGAAATCACTTTTGATGCAACAGTTAAAGATGAAAAAACTTTAACACAAGAAGGAAATGGATTCTCTATTTGTAATAAAGCTTCATATAGAGAAAAAGATGGTGAATCAAGAGTAAATGTCAATAAAACAGATATTAATTTAACTAAAGTAGCAGATAAGGATACTGTAAAAAATGGTGATATTGTAACTTATACAATTACGATAGAAAATCCAAATGATTTCGCAACAACATTTGATGAGATATTAACAGATACATTAAGTCAATATCTTGAACTTCAAGGAATGTATGATACAAATGGAAATCAGATAACAGTAGGTGCAGATGGTTCTTATTACATTGGTAATCATAAAATTGTTTTAACACAAAATAATAATCAAGATGGTTCAACTACATTGAAGTGGAATGTAGGAACACTTGGTGCTCATGAAAAAGTAATAATTACTTATAAATGTAAACTGAATGTAAGTAATGCTAGTGGTGTTACTTCAATAAAAAATACAGTAAATACTAATCATGGAGATCATGACGAGACTGATACAAAAGTTACTCCTCCAACAACAGTAGATAAAAAAGTTAAGTCTACTGACGAATCAGATTATTCTGATGGAAATAAGAGTTATGAAAATGGCACGGTATTAGATTATAAGATTTCAATACAAAACGCTTCTGGTGAAGAAGCTAGTACAAAACAAAATCATATCTTAACGGATTCTTTAAAAGCTGGGTTATTATTGAATGTAGATAAGTTGTATACATTAAGTAATAAGTCAGAATCAGATTATTTAAATGGTCTAATAACTATGGAGGATTTGCAAGAGTCATCTCAAACATTACAGACATATTTAAGTAAGAATCCTGATTCAGGCGATTGGGGACCATACTACGCAATTATTAACAATGATATAGTGCAAATAAAAAAATTAAACAATGAATATTCAACTAGCACTACATTCGGAACTCAGTTAAATTGGTATATAGGATATTTAGAACCAGGACAATTAGTTGAAAAAAATTATCAAGTAATTCTTAGTATGGCAGATTCTGAATCGGCTGGAACTTCTTATATGAATACTGTTACTGATGGCGGAAGTAGTAAATCTGTTACAGTAAAGGGTGGTGAAGATGAAAAACAACCTTACCAAGCAGATATAAGAAAAGATGTTTACGCAATCACAAATACTACTAATAATGATGCGTTAACACAATATCCTAATAAAACATATTTTAGTTTAAATGATTCTGGAGATAAGTATGTTATATACAACATAACAGTAATCAATAGTGGAACAGAATCGATAAACGTAAAGAAAGTTGTAGATAGTTATGGTGAACATTTAAGTTATATTGGAATGGCACGCAAAATTTATAATTTTAATTTATATCAATTTAAAAATGATCCTATTACAGTTAATGACTATAATGTTAGACATGATATTTCTTATAACGATGATGATTTACCAGAAAATTTAGGGAATATTACGTTCGAATCAAACAATGAAAGTACACATGAAGTTACATATAGTGTTGGTGGTGAAAATGGAATTGATTTACCAGCAAAAAAAGCATTCTCATTCTTCGTACTATGTAAAGTGAATGATAATGTTACAGAAAATGAATTACTTACAAATACAGCTAAGTTATATGTAGATAAAGATGTTCAATATGGATCATATGGTGAAATTAAAACTCAAAAAACGAAAGATGATGCGTATCAGAACAATGGTGATTCACAAGATGAAGGCATAATTGATGATCAAAGAGTCATTAGTTCTTCTGTAACTGTTATTCCACAGAATAAAATTGTTCCGGGAATTACAAAAGAAGCGAAAGGATATGTTTTATCTGGAAAAGATATTTCACAGATTCAAGCAATCACTTCTGAAAATAAAAAGAAAAATATCATGCCAAACTCTACAGTGAAATGGGAGTTGAATCTTTACAATGATGGAACAATTCCAATAGAGGAATATACAATTGAAGATTCTGTTGAATCTCCATTCCACATTATGACAGAAGGTGAAGCCAAGAAGATAGGTATTACTTCAGATAATAAAGTAGCAAATAAAGTGTTCTTGTTAGAAATTTATGATAGTAAGAGTAGTACTCAATCTATTGAAACATATGATTTAAGTTCAGAAATTTGGAATCAGATTCAAGATGGAACAGATAATAACTACTCTACTTCATTCAGTGTTGACATAACTAGCGCAATGAGAGGAACGAATAATAAATCATTACAAATTCCTGCTGGTGGTTATGCAAAACTCACAGTTTATACGAACTGTGTACAACAAACATTTACTATTTATGAAAATACTGCAACATTCTTGCCAAAAGATAGCTTTAATGGAACAGATGTAGTAACTGGACAAGTTGTAGAAGATGAACAAGGCAATATTATTGGAGTTAAAGCTTCTGATAGTGTCTATGCGATGGGCGAATATGGATCATTCTCATGGAAGACAATAGCTGAAGAATCTGATATTACTAATAATGCTGTTGGGTATGACACAAGTAAAAATTACATCACAATTGACAATGAAGATACAAATAAAAAAGTAATTTACACAAATAATATTGAAAATGTAAGTGAACATGAATATGAAAAGATGACGATTGTAGATTTGATGCCATTTGTAGGAGATACTGGTGTATTAAATCAGAGTCAAAAACGTGATAGTGAATTTACAGTTGGGTATAATGGAAACCTATTATTAACTGTAAAAAATCAAAGTGATTCTTCAAAAGATAGAACGCTTGTTCAAGGAACTGATTATACAATACAGTTTTCTTCAAAAACTTCATTCACAGAAAGTGATTTAGGAAATGGTGATGCAGACGATTGGCATGACGAATGGCAAGCGAATGATAAATCATTTAGGATTGTAATGAATAGTGAATTCAAATTACAACCAACTGAAATTTTATCCATACAATATGAAGGTTTGATTGGCTCAGATGCTCAACCAGGACAAATCGCATGGAATAGCTTTGGATATGCCTATGATGTAACTGGAGCGAGTCGACTTAGAGCTGAACCACCAAAAGTTGGTGTGAAGATCCGTCAATCTCCAACAATCACAAAGAAGGTTGTTGATAATGATGGAAATGATAAAGGCTATGATGAATCAAAACTCTTTACATTCAATGTATATGAAGGTGAATCAATTGATGAAACTAAGCTGAAAGGTACATTCACCGTAAAACAAGGCGAGTCAAAGAAATTCAACACAATTGTTGATGGAAATGGAATCAAGATTTTCCAATCTGGTACAACTTATACAATCATGGAAGTTGTAGACAATACCTATACTTTCCAATCAGTAAAAGGTTCTGGAGATGAAGAAGCTTCTACTGAGAATAAGTATACGTTTACTTATTTTGAATCTTTAGATAGCATAAACATTACATTTACAAACAAGTTGAATGAATACGTTCTTCCATCCACTGGTGGATCAGGAACAACTAGATACGTTATAGGAGGTGCTGTACTCATGTTACTGGCAACATTCCTATATACATATAAAAACAGGCATAAACCGGAAAGGAGGACTTTACCATAAGCTCTCTCATTCCGACGATTGCCGGACAAAAAAAAGTATTAAAATTTTAGCAACAAAAACAAAAAATAAAAAAAGGAGAAAAAACAAAATGAAAAAGATGAAAAAGCTTTTCGCTCTCGTTGCTACAGTGGCTACATGTTTAGCACTAGGCGCAACATCGGTTAATGCTGAAGGTGAAGAAACACCAACAACATACAGCGTAACAATTAACAATGCTACAGGAACTTATGAAATCTACCAAGTATTCAGTGGAGATCTTACAGTAGAAGGTGAAACTAAAACTTTATCTAATGTTCAATGGGGTAAAGATGTAAATGAATTCACTTATACTACAAAAGACGCAACAGGCACAGAACAAGCAACAACATCAAACGTTGCTTCTGAAATTGCTGAATATCTCGCTACAAAAACAAATGATAGTACAGTAGCTAAAGATTTTGCTGAAAAAGCAATTGCTAACGTTAAAACTAATCCAGCTTCTAGTAGTGGTACAGCTACAGCAACAGAAGGTAAAGCTACTTTCTCTAGCTTAGCAGCTGGTTACTATGTAGTTAGGAATACTTCTGTTGGTACTGAAGAGTCATATACAAAATACATTCTTCAAGTTGTTGGTAATGTAGAAGTTAACAATAAAGCTTCAGTTCCTTCATTTGAAAAGAAAGTAAAGGATACAAATGATTCAACAGGAGATACATCTGATTGGCAAGATTCTGCAGACTATGATATTGGTGATGAAGTTCCATTCCAATTAACAGGTACTGTAGCATCAACTTATGATTCCTATAAACAATATTACTTTGCATTCCATGATGTTGAAGAACAAGGTTTAACTTTTAAAGAAATCAAATCAGTTTATGTATTGAATGGTAAAATAAAAACAGAACTTAATTCAACTGATTATACTTTGAAAACTACTGAATTAACAGATGGTTGTACATTTGAAGTTATATTCTCTAATTTGAAGAATATAACTGCAGTTAAAGGTGGTTCTAAGATTGTTGTTGAATATACATCTACTTTAAATGACAAGGCTGAAGTAGGTAATCAAGGTAATGTGAATAAGGCAAAACTAGAATTCTCTAACAATCCTAATGAAGAACAAAGCGGAGAAACTAAACCTCGTACAGGTGAAACACCTTGGGATAATGTAATTGTATTTACATATAAGACAGTAATCAATAAGGTTGATGCAGATGAAAATGCTTTAGCTGGTGCTAAGTTTACTTTAAAGAAAGTAAAAGTAGATTCAGAAGGTAAGTCAACTGGTGAAGTTGTTAAAACATATGAATACTCAGAAAAAGATACTGTAGGTACAACAACATTTACATTTAATGGTTTAGATGATGGTACATATGTATTAGAAGAAACAGAAACACCTAGTGGATATAATACAATTGAACCTATTACATTTACAGTAAATGCTGATCATACTATCACATGGGATGGTACTAATAGAACAGATGTATTAACATCATTAACTGGAACAAAGGTTACTGGTGAGATTACATTGACTCCTTCTGAAGATAAAGGAACACTATCTACAAATGTAATCAACAAGAAAGGTACAATCCTTCCTTCTACAGGTGGTATTGGTACAACAGTATTCTATGTAACTGGTGCTATCTTGATGTTAGGTGCAGGTGTATTACTTGTTTCTAGAAAACGTGTAAGTAAATAAAAATAAGTAAAAGATATGTCTGATGCAGTGTGTCTTAGGACACACTGCTACAGATATATGTTATTCATTGATACAACTTAGGGAGAACTTTATGAAGAAGAATAAAACAAATATTATCTTAGTCATTATTTTTCTCATAGGGCTCTCCGTGATGCTGTATCCATCTTTCAGTAATTACTGGAATTCGATGGTGCAATCCAAAGCTGTTGCTGGATATAACAATGCAGTACAGAAGATGTCACAAGTGGATTATGATGAAATGTTTCATGAAGCAGAAGAATATAATTCTGCACTATTGAATGTTGATCGTCCATTTGAAAACTATGAATCTATTTCTGGTTATGATGATATCTTGAATGTATCTGGAACAGGAATTATTGGATATGTCACGATAGATAGAATCAAAGTGGAGTTACCAATATACCATGGTACATCAGAAGGTGTATTACAGATAGGTGTAGGTCATTTAGGTGGATCTAGTTTTCCAATTGGTGGTATAGGTACACATAGTGTTCTATCAGCACATAGAGGTCTTCCTTCTGCGAAGTTATTCTCAAATCTAGATGAGATGGAAGTTGGAGATACTTTTCAAATTACAGTATTGAATCGTGTATTGACGTATCAAGTTGATCAGATTCGTATTGTAGAACCTGAAGATGTAGATGAATTATTGATTGATCCTAATAAGGATTTATGTACGTTAATGACTTGTACACCTTATGGAATCAATACACATCGTTTATTGGTACGTGGTGTTAGAGTGGATAGTGATGTGAATTCCTATGTTCCTACAGATGCTTACCAAGTAGAACCGAATATTGTTGCGGTTGGTTCGATGTTAGTGATTTTATCTGCATTATTAGTGATTACTAGTTGTTTAAGATTTGTGAAACGTAAAAAGAAGTTATGAAGAAGTTGAAGAAGGTATTACCAAATATATTGATTGGATTGGTATTTGTTGTTGGATTAGGAATATTTACATATCCAACGATATCAGATCAATGGAATCGTTATCATCAATCTCAAGCAATTGCTAGTTATGAAAAACAAGTAGAAAGTACAAGTGAAGAGGATTTCAGTAAGGCATGGAGTGAAGCAGAAGCATATAATGCTTCTATTGTAGAAAATACATTTCAAACAGATGCTTTTGAGGAAGAAGAGAAGAATCTTAGAGGTAGTGATTATTGGAATGTATTGAATTTGAGTGATACTGGATTAATGGGATATATTTCTATACCAGAAATCAATCAAAAGCTTCCAATCTATCACGGTACATCAGATGGTGTATTACAGATTGCGGCAGGGCATTTATCTGGTACAAAGTTACCAATTGGTGGTAGTGGTAATCATAGTGTGATAGCTGCACATAGAGGATTACCTTCCGCAAAGTTATTTAGTGATTTAGATTCTTTGAAAATTGGTGATAAGTTTTATATTCATGTGTTAGATCAAACATTAGCGTATGAAGTGGATCAAATATTACCAATGATTGAAAAGGATGATGTGGAAACATTATCAAATGCTTTACAAAATGTAGAGGGTGAAGATTATATTACGTTATTCACTTGTACACCTTATGGAATCAATAGTCATAGATTATTAGTTCGTGGTACAAGATGTGAATATCATGGTGAAGATGAAGTAAAAGTAAGTGAAGAAACAATGTTGGAATCAATCCAAGAATACTACATGTTATATGCATTGTTAGTGATTGCCATCATTGTATTGATATTTACGATAGTAAAAGTTAAGAAGTGGAAGAAGAAAAAAGCCAAGGAGGTTAAACATGAGAAAGTTGAATAAGAAATATCTGATATGCATTGCGGTATTGATTGCTTGTATCATTGGAATGAATATTCCTTCATTATATGCAGCCAATGCAATTGATCCTACTAAATCTGGTTCTTTAACAATCAATGTTTCTGATACTAGTACATATGGAAAAGATATTCAAAATGCATCCATTCATGTGAATATCTATAAGATAGCTGATATGGCTGATACTGGTGCTTTTACTTCTACTTCAAACTTTTCTGAAATGAAAATAGAAGAGATTCCTTCTGGCAGTGAAGATTGGGAAAGTAGTTCTTTACAAGCAAAACAAATTGTTGAAGAAAAACAATTAGAAGCAGATGGAACATTTGATGTAGTGAATGGTGTTGGTTCTTATAATCGTTTAGGACATGGTTTATATTTAGTATTAGCTGAAGATACAAATACAGAGAATTATACATATAGCTTTAATCCATATATTATTTCTGTTCCTGATAATTACTATTATCAAACAAAGGATGAGAAGGATGATGAATGGATTTATGATGTAACTGCTGGATTAAAACCAGAAAGAAATCCTCGTTATGGTAGTTTAAAAATTATTAAAACATTAAATGAATACAATGAATCTTTAAAACAAACAACATTTGTATTTAGTGTTGAAGGAACAGATGAAGATGGAAAAGTAGTTTATAGTAATGTTGTTTCCACAACATTTGATTCTGCTGGTAGTAAAGAAGCAATATTAGATCAAATTCCATCTGGTACAAATTTAACAATTACTGAAGTCTATAGTGGTGCTAGTTATACACTTGTAAGTGATTCAGTGAAGTATGGAACAGTTGTGGCAGATGAAACAATTGAGGCAGACTTTACAAACACATACAATGATGAATTAAAACCAGGATATGGTGTAACAAACCATTTTGATTATAGTGATGATAGTGGATGGACTTGGACACAACAATAGGAGGGATAAAATGAAAAAGAACGTATTAAAGAAAAAAACATTTTGGCTCGCTATTGTTGCTGGAGGATTAATGTGTAGTGTATCTGTACCAAGTGCTATGGCTTACTTTACAACATATGTAAAAGCTGAAGGTGGTTATGAAATTACACTTGGTTCTGAAACAACGATTGAAGAAAAAGTGAAAGACATGACAAAAGAAATCTCTCTAACAAATACTGGTGAAACGGATTGTTATGTCAGAGTAAAAGTATTTAGTGGTAGTCAAATTGATATTACATATACAAGTGATAGCGCATATTGGACAAGTAGTGATGATGGCTATTGGTATTACAAAGATATTTTGAAGGTTGGTAGTTCTACAGAAGTACTCAAAGCGAAGATTCAAATGGATAAAGACTTTAAAGATAGTTTTAATGTAGTAGTTGTACAAGAATGTACTCCAGTTCAATATCATGAAGATGGAACACCATATGCAGATTGGAATGCGAAAGTTGATACAAAGACAGATATTGGTGTTCAGGAGGCAACACAATGAAATGGTTAAGAAGTAAAAAGGGAACACTTGTCTTAACTTGTGTTGCGTGTGTATTGTTACTCATGAGTGGAATTGGTAGTACAAGAGCTGCATTAACATACTTTAGTGAGAATTATACTGCTCAAGTAGAAATGAAAGATATTGGTGTAACACTTGTAGAAACAAGTGCACAGTCTACGAAAGATATTAGTAGTAGAGATTATACTGGTAGTGATGATGCATGGGATACTACACAAGGTGAATTGTTATCTGATATGTTAGAAGAATCAGATAATAAATTGTTATTAGGAAAAGCTTATAAAGAAGAATTATCTGTTAAGAATTCTGGTACAATCAATGAATATGTTAGAGTTCGTGTTTATAAGAGTTGGACAAATGCTGATGGTGATAAAGAAACAACATTAGCTCCATCTTTGATTATCTTAAATCTAACAAAAAATGGTTGGATTCTTGATGAAGAAAATTCTACAGAAGAAAGAACTGTTTTATATTGGCCAAATATATTAACAGTTGGTGAAACAACAAAACCATTATCTGATACATTAACAATTGATTCATCTATTGGTAATAAAGTCACAAAAGAAACAATTGTAGAAGATGGTGTTACAAAAACCATAACGAAATTTAACTATGATGGAGTGAAATTCCATTTGAAAGCAGAAGTTGACGCAGTACAAACACATAACGCAAAAGATGCAATTAAGAGTGCATGGGGCGTAGATGTAAATGTAGCCTCAGATGGCTCCATTTCATTACAGTAAGGAGGAGAGAATATGAAGAAAAGATGGTTGATACCAACTATAACATTACTTCTAGCTTCTACTGTAACGGTACATGCGGAAAGCTTTTCGGGTGGTGATAATTGGAATGTATACTTTGATGGAAAGAATATGACAAGTACATTTAAGAATACAGATATTGATGATGCAATATACAATCTAGAGCCAGGAGATAGTGTTGATTTTCATTTGTCTTTAAAAAATGAATATAAAGAAACAACAGATTGGTATATGACAAACGCTGTACTGCAAAGTTTGGAAGATACACAAAGTGTTGCGGAAGGTGGCGCATATTCTTATATATTGACGTATATCTCTTCCGATGGAAAAGAGAATGTTTTATACAGTAGTGATGAAGTTGGTGGTGAAACAAAGAATGAAAGTGGTGAAGGTCTTCACCAAGCAACCAATTCATTAAAAGATTATTTCTACTTAGATCGTTTAGAGGCAAATCAATCCGGTGAAATTACATTACATGTTGCCTTAGAAGGTGAAACACAAGGAAATACATATCAAGATACACTTGCGAAATTACAAATGAATTTTGCGGTAGAACTTGTTACTTCTACAGGAAATCGTAAAGTAGCGGATACAAGTGACCATAGTCAAGTACTCTTATATTCTGTGATTACGTTAGTTGCGGGACTTGCTTGTGTAGGGCTTGTAATTTATAACGTACGTCAAAGAAAAAAGGAGGACGAATAATGAAACTCCGTAAGATGTTTAAAACAGGAATCCTTCTTGTATGTACGCTATTTATGGTTGTACAAGGAAAACAAATGGTAGTCGCTGAAAAGGGTGGAAATGATTCTCATTACACCTATACCATTACACTCTATACTGGAAAAGAAGGTACATTCTCAAATGGTAGTACAGAAGTAAAGATTACTGATCTAGAATATGGACAAGTGATTTCTTTAGGTGATTATCTAACAGACGTGAATTTAAATGACGCAGATAAATACTATGTCAAAGGAATTCGTGAAAGTGGAAAAGATAACAACACAGTTAGTACACCAGCTTTCAAAGTGGAATGTGATAGAGAATATGTAGTTGCGTATGGTATTAAAGGTGATATGACAAAATATACTGTCAATTACCAAGATGAAAATGGAAATACTTTAGCTGCTAGTCAAACATACTATGGTGTTGTAGGAGATAAAGCTGTCGTAGCTTTCCACTACGTAGATGGCTATCGTCCACAAGCTTATAACTTAACAAAGACATTAAGTAAGAATGAAGCTGAAAACGTATTAACGTTTACATATCAAAGAATTGTACAAAATACAAATACAAACACTGATACAAGTACTACAAATAACAATACTACAAACAATCAAAACACAAATAGTAATGTGAGTGGTAATACAACAAATAATCAAACAAATGTAGATAACACTACAACAAATGATACACAAGAAAACACAACAATTGATGAAGATGACCAAACAACAGAAGATGTTATTGATTTAGATGAAGATGAAACACCTTTAGACAATGGTAGTAAAAAAGATCAATCTTCCAGTCAAAGACCAGCTAGTTTCATGTATATCATGATTGGACTTGCATGTATTGCGATACTTGCATTGATCATACTTTTTGTTATCATTAAGAAAAAGGATCAAACAAAACGTGAACAAAAAGAAAACGAAAACAACAATGATATGTAATATAACAGGAGGATTACTATTAATATTAGTAATCCTTTTGTGCATTCCATTAACCATTCCTAGATTGTTTGGATGTGAAATCTATCATGTTATCAGTGGTAGTATGGAACCATCCATTCCTACAGGGAGTGTCGTATATGTAAAAGAAACAGAAGCATCAGAAATACAAACAGATGATGTGATAGCGTATTATAGTTCAGAAGATACAGGGGCAATCATTACACATCGTGTTGTACAAAATAGAGTCGTTTCTGGTGAATTTATTACAAAAGGTGACGCAAATGATAAAGAAGATGTTACGCCTGTTTCTTATGAAAGATTAATTGGCAAAGTTGTTTTATCTATTCCATTTTTAGGAAGTGTATTAACAGTTATTTCTGGAACAAGTGGAAAGATTTTTGTTGGATGTTTGATAGTGATTGCGGTTATTTTAACAATGCGAAATAAATGAGTTAAAGTTTTTAAGATGATCAATAAAAAGCTTATTGCCTGTTTAGACAATAAGCATATAAGTTATATAGATATTCAGGACTTTCTTTATAAATGCCAGTTTCGAAATCAAACAAAGTGTCATAGACTCTAGAATTCGCAAACGATAATAAAGCTTCTTCGTAAGAAATGTGATATCTTTCAGAAATCAACCCTACCGCATCTCGCATATTGTAAATCGCAAAAGCGTTTTTTTGAGATTCAGTAAAACTAGAATTGTATGTTTCCATAACGTTCACTCCTAATGAATTCTAAATGGTTGATTGCATCTTGTGTTCGAAAACAAAATTGATCTTTTAATCTGTTTGGAAGTAATCTTTTGAGTGCCATATCATCTGCTTGTGATGTTCCAGGTTTTCCAAAGTCTAATCCTTCAATATATTGTTGAATTGTACGTGCTGTTTGATCATCAGCAATTTTGCCTCCGATAATATCAATTGCATCATATTTTTTAAGAAGCTGAGGAAATAAATCTTTTTTACGGTTAGAGGCAACAAAATGCAACCATTCTACATTAGCTTCTTGAAAATAATATGCAAGTAAATTTGGATCATAATGAAACTTATAAATCGAAACTTGTCCATCTTCTAGATTGAAATCATTTGGAATAGTATTCATTCGTATTGCCTTTTTTATAGAAAGAGGAACATAGTTATAAGCTTGTTCGAAAGAAGAAGTAAGATAAAAACCAATACCAAAATCTAAACCACCAATACAGCGGTTTAAATCAATATTTGGAATAGAAGTATAACTTCCGTGATATAACAACATTTCATTTTGTAATGTAATCATAGTTCTACACCTTTGTTTTTTAGTAACTCTTCTACATCATGAAGCGCACAGTCATAACTATTTAGATGAAGAATGTCATAACATTCTGAGATGAAGCCTAAAATATCATATTGTTTAAATATTTTTGCACAGTCACTTGGAGATATATTCCATTTCATCTGTGCTTTACGAAATAACCAACATTGCATATCAGCGATATCTAATTGTTCGTCAGTCATTATGAATCCTCCTGTTATGAAAATTATATGTTATTTTCGAATAAAAGTACAAAATTGTATTTGATATATAAATATAGATTTCACAGAAGTTTATGATATAAATATTCCAGTTAACGCAATTAGATTGGAACAAGTAATATCATTTTCAAATAACATTACAGTACCATTCACATTTTCTTGTATAGAGAATGTGATTTTTTGTTTGTTATATTTCTGAATCATTGTTTGATCTTTTGTTTGGTATTTCAAATAGATATTTTGATAATTATTAATGTTTTGTAAAGTAATAACTATTTTTTGATCTTTGATTTCGTAATTTATGAGTGGGCCTTTTGTGACTTGTGTGTTACATGAATGAATAGCTTGTTCTAATTGCTTGGATAATGGTTGATTTTCATCTTTGACTTTAATATAGGTAGTAAAGTAATTAGACATATCTGTTTTGCGATGTAGATCCATTCCACTAACTGGAGCGATTTTATATCCATCAAATATCAATTGTTGCCAATATTGAATTCCTTTTCGATTATCTGGTTCCATTGGATGTGCATTATTGATTACTTCAATAAAGTCTATTAAGTTTTGATCTTTGATTTTCAATGTCCAATTCATTCCATTTGAAAATGGTGATGGAATAGAGAATGGATGTGCCGTACCAGCAATAGCTCCCATTTCATGTGCTCTTTCAAATAATATATCTCCATTATTTTCATCAATATCATCCCAAGGAAAGTAATCTTTTAAGTTTTGAATCAACATATGACCGTAGAAAGAAGTGAGTTCAAACCCTTGAATGTATTCCATATTGTATTTGTTACAGATATCTTTCATTAGATGCCAAGCAGAAATAGTATTGTGATCAGTAATAGAAAAAGATTGAATGTTGTTTTGGTGTAAATACTCAACTAATTCTTCTGGTTTCATATTACCATCAGATTCAATTGTATGATTGTGTAATTCAATTCTCTTCCACATAACTTTCTCCTTCTATGAATAAATCAAAGAATGTATTTTCTTCTACGACTTGAAATACATTTACAATGATTTTGATTTGATTTGGTATTTCTTGTATTGGTAAACAACCTTGACTTCGATTGTTTTTTGACAATGTGATTTCTTTTATGAGTCCTGGTTTATGTACATTTCCTAAAAATTGATCATTTGTGAATACAGATAACTGTATTTCTGTTTTCATATTCTTAACATATCTTTCATATTCTTCATCACTAGGTTTGTGTTCTAAATAATCTGTTAGAATCGGAAACAATTGATTTTGATATTCTTTCATGTATTTTTTTGTATCTTGTATGAAAGCTTTGTTTGTTTTTAAAGTGATGCGTAGTGTTTTTAGATTGTTTGGAATTGTTTGATCATATGCATAATTTCCTTGGAAAT
This sequence comes from bacterium, assembly GCA_963621095.1. GTDB lineage: Bacteria > Bacillota_I > Bacilli_A > Erysipelotrichales > Erysipelotrichaceae > Bulleidia. Next base: position 5,108 of record CAVFDO010000021.1, on the reverse strand, counting down.
CTTTTTTTATTGTTTGATGAAATGTAGCGATTTGTTTCATAAAAACTTCCTTTCTTTTTTGAAATTATAATAAGAATTCATTTAAGTTTGATGATGTTTCTGTAAAAGAAATGTGAAACGAAAATATGTTAATTCTTATTTAACAAACACTGTGATTAATTAACAATATCTTTCAAAAAGAATGATTTTTGAATTAACACATACTGAATAGACTAATTAGCGGAAAGGGGTTAGATATGAAAATTACAGCACATTCAGGATGTGATGGTACAAAAGAAAACTCATTGGAATTTTTACAATATGCATTAGAAACAAATGTGGATTGTGTAGAAGTTGATGTCAGAAATACAAATGGTGAATTGGTTTTAGGACATGATGAATCTTCTGGTGTTACTTTGAAACAAGCTTTTGAATTATTAAAAAAATATCCTGATAAGAAAATGAATTGTGATTTAAAAAATGAAAACTTAGAAGAATTGGTTTATCAATCTGCTTTAGAAGAAGATGTTGTGAAACAATTAATCTATTCAGGATATGTAGATATTCATAAATGTAATCAAGGACAAAAAGGTTTCGAACAAGTTGAAGTATATTTCAATATTGAAAATATTGTTACGAACATCTATGAAGAAAGAAAATATACAGATGATCTAGAAACTGCTTTATTAAAGATTCATCGTTCTGGAATCAAGGTTGTGAATATCGAATATCACTTTTTAAGAAGTTATCTTGTTTCTTTGATGGAACAAATGCATTTGAAGGCAAGTGTGTGGACTGTGAATGAGAAAGAAGATATGAGTGAATTTATGAAAGAAGATGTTGTTGAAAATATGACAACAAGAAATGTGAAAGATGCATTAGAGGTAAAGAAAACATGTTAAAGAAGTTTTATTACATGATGGGTAAAAAGAAATTTTATGAGTATATCATTTTTGCTTTATTTGTATTGTTCTTCTATTTGCCACTCATGAATTTATTCATGTTAGCATTTGCGAATAAATACGAAGCACCTTCCGCAATTCCTCAAGAGTTTGGATTTAAGTGGTGGGAGTTTGTATTCTCACAAAGCTCATTGTTATCATCAATCGTAACTTCATTTGTAGTTGCGGCAGTGGTAACGATTGTATCTGCATTGATATGTATTCCTGCAGCGTATGCATTAGCGCGTTTTGATTTTAAAGGGAAGAAATTATTTTTATTATCATTTTTGTTAAGCAATGCATATCCAAGAATGGGTTTATATATTTCAATTGCGATATTGTTTTATAAATTGAATTTGATGGGAACATTTTTAGGAGTTGTAATCATTCATGTTGTGAATTCAATGATGTTTATGACTTGGATTCCAAGTGGGTCATTTCGTTCGGTTTATAAACAACAAGAAGAGAGTGCGAGAGATGTAGGGGCAGGTCCATTAAAGACATTCTTTAGTGTAACCTTACCAATGGCAATGCCTGGAATTGTTGTGGGAAGTGTATTTACATTCTTGGGTTCTTTAGAAGAAGCACAAGGCACATTACTTGTTGGATTCCCACAAATTCAAACAATGCCTGTAGCTTTATATGGTGTCATTATGGAATATCCATTGACTGCAGGTCCTGTTCTTTCATTGATATTGATCATACCTACAGTATTGATCTTATTCCTTGTTAGAAAATATATGAATGCTGATACGATGTCGAAAGGTTATGGAATGTAGTATGGAAAATGATATCAAATTACAAATTAAAGATATGAAAAAGCATTATCCAAATGGGGATGGTGTAGATAATATCAACTTTGAGGTTCATAAAGGTGAATTTCTTACGATGTTAGGACCTTCAGGTTGTGGGAAATCAACGATACTAAGAACATTGGGTGGCTTTTTATCCATTGATGAAGGAGATATTTTGATCGATGGTGAATCTGTTAGAAATTTACCTCCTGAGAAAAGACCAACTTCTATGGTCTTCCAAAGTTATAATCTTTGGCCACATATGACAGTTGAACAAAATCTCGCATTTGGTTTAAAGATTAAAAAATTACCAAAAGAAGAAATCCAAAAGAAAATCAAAGAAGGTTTAGCATTAGTCAATATGAGTGGTACTGAAAAGAAATATCCAACACAACTTTCTGGTGGACAACAACAAAGAATTGCGATTGCGAGAGCTTTGATTTTGGAGCCATCTGTATTATTACTTGATGAACCATTTAGTGCATTAGACGCAAAAATCAGAATGCAGATGCGAGAAGAATTAAAGAAAATACAAGAAGAATTACAGATTACAGTTGTATTTGTTACACACGATCAAGAAGAAGCAATGATGATGTCTCATAGAATCGTTGTTATGAATAAAGGTGTGATTGAACAAATTGGTACACCAATTGAAATCTATGATCATCCTGAAAGTAAATTTGTCGCAGGATTTATTGGCGAAATGAATTTTGTGAATGATGGAAATCAAGTGATTGCGGTAAGACCGGAAAATGTAATTCTTACAAAAGAAGATAGTTCCATGAAAGGAACAATTAGAACCATTATGGTACTTGGTCATTATGGAGAAGTATCCATCGATTACAATGATCAAATTATAAAAGCATATATCAATAAGAGTGAAGTGGGAAATTATGCTCCACATGAACAAGTATCAATGAAATTTGCTGAAAAGTTTATTTATGCAGCGTAAGGAGAAAGAAAGATGAATTTCAAAAAAGTTTTAAAAGCAAGTGTTCCAATGATGTTGAGTGCATCATTACTAACAGGTTGTTCTGCAGGAAGTGCGAGTGCGAAAAGTGGAAAGTCCACTGTGACTGTATGGGCTTCTGGATCTGATAATGTTCGTGTACAATTTGAAAAACAAATTGAAACATTCAATGCATCACAAGATGAATATGAAGCAAAACTACAATTTATTACTTCTGGTACAGGTGCAGAATCATTATATGATCGTTTGATTGCTGCGAAGAAAGCAGGACAGACAGATACTGATTTTGATGTCATTGAACTGGGTGGTGATGAAGTAACAAAGTATGTTGAACAAGGTGGAGAAGATTTCTTTGTTGCATTAGACAAAGATCAGATTCCAAATGCATCTGATTTAACAGTTAAGGCAACATATCGTGATGACTTAGTAATTCCATATCGTGGTACAACTGTAGGTCTAGCATATAATTCTGAAACAGTAAAAGATGTTCCAACAACTGCAGAAGAATTGTATCAATGGATTAAAGATCATCCAGGTAGATTTGCATACAATACACCATCCTCAGGTGGTGCAGGTGGTTCTTTTGTGACAACTGCAGTCTATAACTTTTTACCAGAAGAAGCGTTAACTTCTAGTGATACAAAATGGGAAGATGAATGGACAGAAGGATTTAACTTATTAAAAGAATTACATCCTTATATGTATCAATCAAGTGGTAAAGTTGTTTATCCAAATAAGAACCAAGGTACATTAGATCTTCTTGCGAATAAAGAAGTAGATATGATTCCAGCTTGGGCAGATATGACATTTACACAACTAAAACAAGGAACATTACCTTCTTCTATCAAATTTACACAAATTACACCATCCTTCACAGGTAACGCTGTTTGTTTAGGAATTCCATCTATGGGTAGTAATACAGAAGGTGCGTATGCATTCATCAATTATATGATTTCTGCGGAAGCACAAAATATTGCATTAGATACAATGTCAGCAATTCCTGTCATTAGTTTTGATAAATTAGATGAATCTTTAACAGCTGATATTAAAGATTTAAAGATTACAGAATTCCGTGTATCTTCCATGGGTGAAGTTGGTACAGCACTTTATGAAGCATGGGATAAAGAAATTGGTACATTGAATTAAGTATGCAAGAAACAAGATTTCATAAGATACTTCCATATCTTTTGATTCTTCCTTCTGCAGCACTTATGATATTGGTTATCGTATATCCAGTCATACTTTCTATCCTTCAAAGTTTCCAATTAGAAGGTGGAGGGTATGGTTGGGATAACTATATTTATTTCTTTACAGATCCTACAGAACGTGGAAATATCATCTATACATTGGAAGTCGTGATTGCTACCGTTGTTATCGCAATTGGTGTATCTTATTTGTTATCAATTTATTTAAGATTCTCACATTCTAAAATCAGTAAAATCATATCGAAATTGTATTTGTTACCTCGATTTATTCCTGGACTTGTAGCCGTCAATGGAATGATTACAGTCATCCGTGATTCTGGATTGATTAATCGTGTATCACAAATCTTTGGGTGGAATATACAACTTGGTTTGATGTATAACGGAAAAGGAATAACATTGATGAATCTTTGGTTCAATATTCCGTTTGCGACAATGTTACTTGCGGCAAGTATGTCAAAAATTAACGATTCTACGATTGAAGCTGCAAGAGATGCTGGTGCTAGAAAACTTAGAATCTTGAAGGATATGATTTTCCCATTAACCTATCGTGATATGTTTGTAGCTGCTACATTTGTATTTATGTCTAATATCTCTTCTTTTACAACACCATATTTAATGGATGGAAATCATCCACAAATGTTAGGAATTGATTTATATAATCAATTTAATAACATGCATTATGAACTCGCTGCAGCATTATCAGTTATCATGTTCTTATTCTCTGCACTTTCTGCTAGTGTATATGTTTATACAAATATGAAAGAAAGTGGTTGGGAAAAAGGAAGAAATGGATGAAAGTGACACTGGGAAACCAGTGTTATTATTGTTTATGTTTAAGAATAAGATAATCGCGCATAGAGGTGATTTTAGTGTAGCTCCTGAAAATACAATGCAAGCAATCCAAGCAAGCTATGATCGGGGTGCAGATGGGATTGAAATTGATATTCGGCAAACAAAAGATTACCAAATCATAGTATTTCATGATGAAACAGTACAACGTTTATCACCAAAAGAATATCTGAAAATCAATCAAAAAAAGATTTCAGAATGTACTTTAAAAGAAATCAAAGAAATCGAAATCCCTTTTCGAGGAAATATATTAGGATCATTTCCAAAAGGAGGATATACAAATGAATCATGGTATTATCAACCAGAATATCGTACAGGGAAAGGAATTGGATATGCACATATTTTAACTTTAGAAGAATTATTACAATGG
>CAVFDO010000020.1:0-24102 GCA_963621095.1 bacterium | reverse complement strand
ACACCTGAATAAACAGGAGTAATATCTGTACCAACACCTTCGTAGCCTCTTTTAGCTAGCTCGTTCATGACATCATGGCCAAGCTGACCACACACACCTGTAACAAATACTTTCATTAGTCGATTACTTCTTTCTTTCCGTACATTTCTTCATAGTAGTTTTGATAATCACCAGAGATAATATCTTTCCACCATGCCTCGTTATCTAAATACCATCTGATTGTCTTCTTGATACCATCTTTGAACATTGTTTCTGGTAACCATCCAAGTTCAGCGTGAATCTTAGCTGGATCGATGGCATATCTTTGGTCATGTCCCTTACGATCTGTAACGTGTGTAATCAAAGATTCAGGTTTACCTAATTCTTCAAGAATAATCTTAACAATATCAATGTTTCTCATTTCATTGTGTCCACCAATATTGTAGACTTCACCAACTGTTCCCTTACGAATGATTAAATCAATTGCCTTACAATGATCTTCTACGTATAACCAGTCTCTGACATTTAAACCTTCACCATAAACAGGTAATGGTTTATCTGCTTGTGCGTTGGCAATCATCAATGGAATCAACTTTTCAGGGAATTGATAAGGTCCATAGTTATTAGAACATCTAGAAATTGTTGTAGGTAAACCAAATGTTCTATGATATGCGTTCACTAATAAGTCAGCACCTGCTTTAGAAGATGAATATGGAGAAGAAGTATGTAATGGAGTTGTTTCTGTAAAGAACAAGTCTGGTCTATCTAATGGTAAATCACCATACACTTCATCTGTAGATACTTGGTGGTATCTCTTAACACCATATTTTCTTGAAGCATCCATTAATACAGATGTACCAATGATATTTGTTTCTAAGAAGATTTCTGGGTTTTCGATAGAACGGTCTACATGTGATTCAGCCGCAAAGTTTACAACGATATCTGGTTTTTCTTCTGCGAAGATCTTATCAATTGCTTCTCTATCACAAATATCTGTCTTATAGAATTTGAATTGTGGATTATCCATAACATCTTTCAATGTCTTTAAGTTACCTGCGTATGTCAAAGCATCTACGCAAATAATCTTGTCTTCTGGATGTTCCTTAAGTTCTAAAAATACGAAGTTGCTTCCAATGAAGCCTGCACCACCTGTCACTAAAATATTCATTTCTTATTTCTCCTTTGCTTGTTTATTAATTGGTCCTTGAATACTATTTTCTGCGATATTTCTTAAATACGCACCATAAGGACTCTTACCATATTTCTCTGCTGTTTCTAATAATTGTTTTTCATCAATCCATTTATTATAGAACGCAATTTCTTCTGGAACAGAAATACGAATTCCTTGAATATGTTCAATACTACGAACATAGTTTGTAGCTTCTGACATTGATTCAATTGTACCTGTATCAATCCATGAAAAGCCTCTACCTAATACTTGTAGATCTAAATCACCATCTTTTAAATATAATTTATTTAAATCAGTGATTTCATATTCACCACGTGCACTAGGTTCTAATTCCTTTGCGTATTTCACAACACGATTGTCATAGAAATATAAACCTACAACTGCGTAGTTACTCTTTGGCTCTGTTGGCTTTTCTTCTAATGAAATAACTTTTCCGTTTTCATCAAATTCCGCAATTCCAAATCTTTCAGGATCATTGACATATTTACCAAACACAGTCGCTCTATGATTTTCATCTGCGTTCTTTACAGCTTCTCTTAACAATCTACCAAAGTGATTGCCATAGAAGATATTATCTCCTAATACTAAGCATGCCGTATCATCTCCAACAAACTCTTCGCCTAATACAAATGCTTGTGCGAGTCCATTAGGAACTTCTTGTACTTTATATTCAAAATGAACACCAAACTCACTACCATCACCTAACAATTGTTCAAAATTAGGTAAGTCATGAGGTGTAGAGATAATCAAAATATCTCTAATACCAGCTAACATCAATGTACTAATTGGATAGAAAATCATTGGTTTATCATACACTGGTAATAATTGTTTACTTGTTACACGTGTTAATGGATACAGTCTTGTACCTGATCCACCAGCTAGAATAATACCCTTCATATAGGATCCTCCATTTATTTACTCTCATATATTAAAAGATGACGTTACGTCATCTTCAAGTGTTATTTCTAATTAACACAATTTCACATAATTCACTTCGAATACGAACCCAATAATAATCTAGATGAATCATCATAAACTGCATAAATACAAATTGTTTTATTCTCTAAAGAATTTTTCTGATTGTTTAATGTTGCGGTATATGTATTATCATATTTCAATGACATAGTAACTTCTTCTATATCACCACAATCATCATTATCATAAATAACCGCTATCACATTCTTACAAGCATCTGTATGTTCTGGTTCAGATGCAATCACTTCTACATCATTACTTAACATTGATGTTTTTAAACTTACAGATTCTATCGATGGTTTTTCATCATCTCCACCAAATGATCTTTGTGAAACAATTGAATGATTATAACAATCCCATACAACAATATTAATACCTTCTTGTTCAAAAGAATATTCTGTATATTCATCTCCTAATAAGATTGAAGAAACTTGTTCTTCACTAGCCGAAGAAGAAATCACATATGGTGTATCATCATCCAATCTACCATCTTCTCTTAAATAATCATTGGCCACTTTAGAATATGCTTCATCACCATGAATAATTGCGAAAGAAGCTCTGCCTTCACTACCTGCCACATTTCCTGCACCAAGTTTGCCTAATAGCACTTTATCCGTTTCGGAAATAGTTGAAGAACCGCTACCTTGTGAAGTTAATAGTATCGTATATTGATTTGTATCAAGATTTAATAAACCTTCTAAATAGTTTGATAAATCACCTTGACTACCATTCAACAGTTGAATATTTCCATTATATTCATAGGCAGTTTCTGTCACTGATTCTCCATTAGGATCTGTACTATGAATATCCATCTTTACATATACAGCACTCATATTTCCATTTGGAACTTCTATCGTACTTGTAAATGTACCAGAGCCTTGATAATCCATCATATTATTCACAATGTTTCCATCACTATCTTGAACTGTGACTTCTACACTATTCAATGTTCCATTAATTCCATACAAATCACTACATGTAAAGGATAATTCATTTTCTGATATCGAATCTAATACGACATTCATACCAATCCCACTACCTCTACTGCGCATACCACTAGAGTTATAGTTAATATTTGCGAGTTCATTTAAGAATGTCGATGTCTTAGAAAATTCCGCATTGATCATTTCAATGCCATCTTTTTCAACCAACGTTTCTTCACCTGAGAACATATTTGTTCCAAGTCCTAATCGATTTCCTTCAATGGATGCACCTAAAGAGGCAACAACTGTAGGGAATGTATCGAACGTTGAATAACTTCTCATACCTTCAGAATTATATTCTGTAGGTTGTGCGTTAATATACGCTGTATAAACTCTTCTTTGATAATCATCACTGACATCATCACAGAAATCACTATCCATTGTTGGATGATCACCTGTTAATACAATCGTAGTATTTTCATACCAATCTTGTTGTTGAATCCAAGAAATTAATTCACTGACTTGTCTACTTGAACATGACATAACATTAGCGTATTGATTTCCTTCATGTTCATCTTCACACAAATCACAAACATACCCATCTTCAAAATGTGTATCTACCGTTAACATCGTATAGTTAAATGGCTCATCACTAGAAGCTAATTGTGTTAAATCATCTTTTGCCCATTGAATCAACTTTTGATCTTCAAATCCCCACCAAACATAATAATCTTCTGATAACTCACCTGTATTTTTACGATAGTTTAAATCATGTATCTCATAATCCCCATGAGATGTAAAATACAATCTTCTACCGCCAAAAGTTCCATCTGATCCACACGCAAATACTTGGTTATACCCATTCTCTTTTAGAATGTCGCCTAAAACTGTCGCATCCCCAAAGAAAGAATCTTGTGTATCCATGGAATTCCAATCCGTAAAATCAGTAATCAATGGTAGTCCACTAGTAGAAGCAAACAAACCACCCATTGTCCAAGTTGTTCCACTTAAAGAAACAGCACCATTTAATGTATCGTTTGTTCCAGAGAAATTTTCATTTTCTAATGATAGTTGTGTTAGTTCTGGAATATCATTTTCTTCAAAACCGCCGCCATTCTCTTTATCCGCATATGTCATTTCCATAGATTCCAAATAAATCATAACTAGATTTCTTTTCTTCTCTGGAAACGTGATATCTACACTAGATGGATCCACATAATTTTCTTCAATGAATGTACTGTCTTCTCCTTTACTAGAAAGATATTCTTTTACATCCAATTGATTATTAAAGGTAACACCCGCAATTCCCATACAAAGAATAGAAATCACAACAAGCACCCTTTTCGCAATCACTCTGACTTTATTAGATGCATACGCAATAAAAATCATAAATCCAATCACAATAATGAAACAAATGATTGTAGGAATACCTGCTTGATAGAAGAATTGCCAATACATATCTGTTCCTGTACCTTCTACAGGTGCAGTTAATTGATAGATTAGTTCATCCATCTTTAAATTTGGCCATGTATGAAATAACCATTTCACAGTAAAGAATAATAAGGCAGCTAAAGTAGAAAGAATCGTCACAATAACGGAACTTGTCATTCCAAAATTCTTTTTCTTTGCGCGTTTTAAATTCTTTTTTTCTTGAGAGAAATGTTTTTTCTCTTCTTTCATCTTTTGAGATTGTGCTTTTAATTGTTCCTTGATTTGTTTCAGTTTATATTTTTCAGAATCTAATTGTGTATTCGCATCATTCTTTGATTTCAACGCTTGATTAATTTGCTTATTTTTTTCTTCAATTTCAGAATCATGTGCTTGTTTTTGTGTACGTAAAAAGTTTTTAAATTTAGAAGTTGTTTCAACTTCTTCTACGACTGGTTCTACAGTTTCTTTTTTCACTTCATGTTTCTGCACTTCATTTTTAGCATATCTAGAGTGAGAATGTTTATGTTTATCTCTTTTCAAACGTTTGTACATGAAAACTATTTTAACATACAATTAACATTTACATGTGAAGATTCCCGCATCTTTACTAATATAAAAACCATCCTTTGTTTTTTCTTCTACGAATTCTCTGAATTCTCTATAATGATCTAATAAAATATGATTTTGATTTCCATGACAAGAAATAATATAAGCAATCAGTGGCTCTGCTTCATTCACTTCAATGGAATCAACATACTTCTTTTCTTTCACATCTTCAAAATATTTCGATAAGATTTCTTTCCCATTATCTAAGCCAAATACTTCATACAAACAATCAGAAGATAAAACAATATCTTGATCAAATTCTAGAACTAAATCTGTTATTTCTTTCATATGATTTTTACTATATGTACTACAAACAAAAGTACCATCTTCTTTTAAGATTCTTTTACATTCCTTCAATACAACATCAATATCATTAAAATAAAACAAAACATGATTCGCAATGACTAAATCAAAAGTATCTTCTTTATATGGTATTTTATGACAATCAAATCTTTTATATGTAAATCTAGAATCTTTCCCAATGGATTCTTTTGCGTCTCTTAGCATTCCTTCTGAAATATCAGATAACGTAATATGAATATTCTGTGGTAAATAATTTAGATTTTCTTTCCATAATGCACCATTACCACAACCAATCTCTAAAATACGCATGTCTTCTTTCAAAGATAGTTGTTTTAAAAGCCAAGGAAACCATCCTTGTTTATTTGTAGAATATTCTTTATGTAATCGAATACGTGCAGATACATTTGTGGCATCTTGATATTGTGTTTTTAATGATTGATCTGCACTTGTCATATGAATTAGATTTAACATCTGATTCCAATTCACATCTTCATGATTCTCTATCACTTCTGTGGTATCACATAATGTTTGATACACATCATTTAATTCTGAGATTCTTTCTTGAACCAATTTTTTTTGAATCTGTAAAGAACCTAACAAGAAATCCTCATCTGTACTTGTCAATGTCATTTCACGAATATCATCCAGCGAAAAACCAAGATACTTAAAAAGAAGGATTTGTTGTAATTTAGCCAAATCCCCATCTGTATATAAACGAGTTCCATTTTCTTTACGATAAGAAGGTTTTAATAGATTCTTACGATCATACCAACGAATGGTACGTAACGTTACATGTGCCTTCTTCGCAAACTCACCAGATGTATAGTATCCTTCTTTTTTCATCAATTACTTCCAGTTCCAACTTTTAACATATAATCATAATTCTTATCAAAATTATCATTGTAGAAAGGATCATGTTCTATCCAAGATGCATAATTTTTCTGTGCATAATCCACTTCAGAAACATATCTTTCTACAGCTTTTTTCTCTTTATCAATACCTCTAGATTTTGACTCATAATGATAAAGTTCTACATCTGGTAAAAAGATATTGGAATAACCATGAGAAATCAATCTCAATCCTAAATCAACATCATTGAATTGCACGGACAATTCTTCATTCATTCCGCCAACTTCTAAATACTTCTTTTTAGGCACCATCAAACAAGCAGCTGTACAACAAGCCACTTCATTTGGAACATCTAAAGTATGCATATAACCTTTCTCATCATGTGGTTTTCTATAGTAACGGTGCGCAAAGCCACCACCTTTACCAGAAATAACTCCACCATGTTGAATCGTTCCATCACCATAGTATAGTTTTACGCCAACACTACCAACATTCTCTAGTTGTGCATAACCTAACATCTTTTCCAGCCAATCTGTAGTAATGACTTCCGTATCATTATTCATTAAAACAACATACTCACCATGACTATATTCTACAGCTTTGTTATTAATGATAGAAAAGTTAAAAGGAATTTTTAATGGATGTACAAAAACATTATCATGTTTTTCTTGTAACTTTTTAAAGTAAGTTAAAGTATCTTCTTTTTCACTATTATTATCAATAATAATAATTTCAAAGTTTTTATACGTACTTTTCTCAAAGATAGAATCAATACATTTCTTTAAGTCATCTACTCCATCTTTGGTAGGAATCATAATAGAAACCAATGGTTCATCTTTAACAGGATAAGAAAGATACGCACAATCTAAATGCATATTTAACTTACAATCAATATGATGTTGATTAATGTATTTCTTTAATGGATAAACATCAAAATTATCATCTTCACTATCACCATATAAAATCTTAGAAATATGTTTCCAATTCACTTTCTGATCAGATAATTCCAATAAATATTCATAGATATTAATTTCTGTTCCAGCAAACTGTTTTAACAACTCTGTCTTCACAACAATTAAATCACCAATGTAATTAAATCCTCTTAACAAATGATATGAGAAATCAGGTTTGCACTTTGGATTACTTCTATGTCCATCATGATATATATCATGATCAAAATAAATCACATCCGCATCATTTATTTGATTTAAATACGAAAAGAATGGTTCATATAAATGAATACCTTCATTCACTAAACAAGTATATTTTGTATGAATCCTAGTTGTATCTAATACTTTCATTGATACACTAGCCAATCCATTTGTGTTCAATCCATTTACGTTCTTTCCAACAAAAGTAATATCTGTAAACAACGTATCAGAACTTTCATATTTCTGCATCGTTAACCATTTGTTGTATTCTTCTGCAGAACTAGGATCGTAATATCTCTGCCCATATTTTGATATATTATCACTTTCATGTTTAAACTTATGAATATATGTTTTTAGTATTTCTTTGGGAATTACAAAATGATATTGTACTACCCATATATATAATGCTTTTTTAATTAAACCTAACTTTGAACTATTATTTTTCATAGCAAATATTTTAACATAGAAAAGCTCTACGATGTAAAATCGTAAAGCCTAGTTTTCTTTTATTCAGAAGTAGTTTGTGCATCTTCATTACCAGAACTTTCTGATGTTTCAGAATTCGTCGAACCACCTGAAGTATCAGTTGAACTATCACTTGTTCCAGAATTGCCATCTCCCGACGATGATCCATCATTTGTTCCAGTTCCTCCATCACTAGGTGTAGTATTGTCACCAGAAGGAGTAGTAGAACTATCTGTAGGTGTTGTACTTGGAGATTCTGTTGGCGTAGAAGTTGGTGTTTCTGTAGGCTCTGCAGAAGTACTTTCTTCAGGTGTTGGTGTTGGATCAGGTCTACCATCATCTGTAATACGTGTTTCGTTGTATTCTTCTTGAGATACTGGATCTGGCGTATAAGTGTTGGCAGCAGACCAACTTACTGAAGTAGGTGTGCTTGGTGTATCTGTTGTAGATAAGTTACGTCTGATTGCTGCAGCACAATCTTCAATAGATCCATTGAATAGACGATAAATCCATAGATCCATTTGTAAGCTACTATTCCATAAATCTGCAGCGTAACCATAAACTCTTGAAGATTCAAAATTGAATAAACCAGAAATACTATCAGAGTTATAATATCTCTTTGCCTTTTGTAAAGCGTAGTTAATGAATCCTGTCATTTGTTCAACAGTGAAGTTTGTTTTGATGTTACTACCAGCAGCATCTAATACATCCAAGAACATTTGAGGGCTCTTAGAAGCCATTAACTTTTCAATAATACATTCAATAACTTGTTGTTGATGTCTTTGTCTAGCGAAATCACCATCCGCAAATGCCATACGTTCTCTTACGAAAGCTAATGCTTGTGCACCATTGACATACATATCATTTCCAGCAGGAACTAACGCAACTTCTAATTCATCTTTTTCAATATTCCATGATTGTCCAATGAATTCTGTCTCATTTGTAATATTGATACCTCCAATTGCGTCTACTACCTGAATAACAGAAGCAAAGTTAAATTCAATTGTATAGTCAATATCAATACCCATTAAGTTTTCAACTGTTTGAACCATACAAGATTCACTAGCGGCATGCGCTGCATTGATCTTATCACTTGATCCATAACAAGAAATAGGTACATAAGAGTCTCTTGCGATAGATGTCATTGTAACTTTCATTGAAATTGGATTAACAGACATCAAGATAATAGAATCCGCAAGTCCTTCATTTTCACCAGTTACAAGTACTGTAAATGGTTCTTTTGTGATATCTTTATCAGCACCAGTTTCACTAGCTGTTGTAACTGTATCAGAGAAATCCAAGATAGATTGTGTATCTGGTAAGTATGCAGATAAGTTTTCATCTTCATCAAATTGAGATGCATAAGATACTGGCATAACAGCACAATCAACACCTCCAGAAATCAATTGTGTCAATAATTCTGTATAACCATTCACTTCTACATATTCAACATTGATACCTTCATTAGAAAGTTTTGTTTTCGCAATTTCAGCTGTTGTAGAACCAGAAGAAATACCAACTCTTCTACCTTCTAGATCTTTAACATCTGTAATTGGATCACCACTTGTTCCACTATAGATAACCAACGAAGCAGATACTTCTTCTTCTTTTGTATCACCTGTAATCTTGTTAACGTTTGTATTTACTCTACCTAAAGCGTAGATTCCATATCCACCTACACCTACAAATAGAGATAAAACTACACAAGAAATCACAAACATCGCGACTTTCTTTGTGCGAATCATTAAGATAACTAATACATCTAGTAATACTAATAAAACTAGTGCTACTAAGTTGATAATCAAGAATATGTTTTTACCGACAGCTGAGAAACGTGTTGTATTAAATAAAACTAAAGTCACTAGGATATTGGCAACAATTGTAAAAATTGTTACAACGATATTTAATACTGTAGGATCTTTCTTGAATTGACCCTTCTTTGGTTTCTTCTTTCCGTTTTTATTCTTTGGGGGATCAACTGGTGGAATATCGTTTCCTCCACCATTGTTACTTACGACTTTTGTTGGAGATTCATCTACAACTGGTGTATTGATATTTTCATCACCAAATTCATCTGGTACATCAGGGAACAATGGTTCGAAATCATCATTTGATGCTTTTGGTGTTTTAAAATCAAAATCTAGATTTAAAGATTGTTCATTTTGTATATTTCCTAATTCTTCCGGAGCATCTGGAAAAGATGGTTGATCATCATCAATCGTTGGAAGTTTCGCAGTTTCATCTAAATCAATACCTTCAAATGGATTGTTCATTAGTCAATACCTCCAATTTCCCATCTACCATCGTTATTTACTACATGGAATGTAGCGCTACTTTGAAGCTCTGCAGTATTCATAGAAGTATCACTTTCATAGCTCCATGAAGCATTTACATCAATACAGTTTAAAGCCGTTGATTGTTCGTTATTATCACTATCTGTATAAGTAACTGTATAATCATCTACTCGATTCACACTGTTGATCGTTACATCTTTCACTTGAATCAAACTATCTCTACCATTTTGCGATAGATAAAGATCCATATCTTTATAGAAGTTGTATAAAGTGTATGTTTCAAAATCAGATTGTTTTTCAGTAAAGATATACTGCATACCACCAATGTCGTAGTTACCGTCTTTGTTCGTCCAAGTATAGTACTGACAAATAAAGTTCTTTACGACTGTTTCAGCGATTGCCTCATCTCCACTGTATTCATTTCCATTATCATCTTTCAAAGTCTTTCCGTCTAAAGCGTTATTTAATTCTTTGAAATATGTTTTATTGATATCTGTTGGATTGTTTCCAATAGAATAGTAATCATTTGAATATTCATTATCTACTGTTTCTGTTTCAACAGTATCTCCACTACCAGAGCTAGAATTCATTACTTTAAAAATGTTGAAACAAAAAGCACATAAAATTACAATAGCTGTCACTAATAAAATCAGTGTTAAAATGCCATTGATTTTCACTTTTTTCTTTGCGTTCTTTTTCTTAGAAACTGTCATAAAACCGTCCTTTCCTAAAAATGCACCGTAATATTCTAGCACTTTTAACATTCTCTTAAAAGAATGTGTGTAACTTCACATATTTCACAATCTAATTTGAGACAAACCAATATTTCTTGTATGATACTGTGTATGAAAAACATACAAACACCAAAACTCAATAGTATCCAAGCACTCCGTGGAATTGCTTGTTTATTTGTCATTCTTACACACATAGAGTTTATTGGTGTTGGAGCGTTTGGTGTTGAACTATTCTTTTGTATCAGTGGATTCATTATGATGTATTCCACCCAAAAGAAAGAACAGCCACATTTTCTTTTAAAAAGATTGATTCGGATCATTCCACTCTATTACTTCATCACAATTGTCACACTACTAGCTATTCTATTTGTTCCTTCTATGTTTCAAGAAGTACATTTTGAATGGTCATTCTTTTTCAAAAGTTTATGTTTTATTCCTTTTGATATTACAGGTCAATATACGATTCAACCACTCATGCGAATTGGTTGGACCGTGAATTATGAAATATTGTTTTATCTCATCTTTTTAGTGGCAATGAAAATCAACCATCAACATAGAGGGATCATCGCCTCCATCTTCATCATCACTTCATCAATTCTTCATAAAACTGTATCATTAGCGAACATTCCACTGTATTTCTATACAAATCCAATCATTTTAGAATTTATGATGGGTATATTGATTTATTACATCTATCAATTTCTAAAAACAAAGAAAGAATATTTGATTTCGCATTTCTCAATCTCAATTATTTTAATCCTTTTGATTGTTTCCATGTTCATATATTTATGTACCATTGGTGTACACGCTGAAATCTATGAAATCCAACGTGTTATCCATTGGGGCATTCCCTGCGCAATCATCTTTCTTTCTTCATTACTTCTAGAATTTTATTACCAGCCACCAAAATTTCTTATTCAATTAGGAAATATTAGTTTCTCTGTTTATTTGATGCATTATTACATCATTCAATTCATTGGTAGAAAAGTATTTGACTTTTCAATCCTTTCAACCAGTTCCTTTATTGGAGCTGTGCTTGGAATCCTCATAAGCATTTTGGTAGGATATAGTACTTGGTATTACATTGAAAAGAAATTCACCAAATGTATTTCAAATATCCTTTTAAAATGATTTATTCATCCTGTAATCTTTCAACCATTGAAAGTAATGATTTCGCACTATTGAAATTTTCAGGCACGATTTCAGAAGCAGGAATTGATATATCGTAATGATCATTTAATGTTGAAATAATTTGTAAGATATCAAATGAATCTAAAATATGATCATCAATCAATTTATCACAATTTTCAAAATCTACATCTTCTTTAATATCTTCTAATAGTTCTAATAATTCTTCCATGTTCATTCTCCTTTTACTGTATTTAATAAACTTGATTCTTGAAATGGTCTAGCCACAACATAATCATACGCTTTGTTTCTTAAAATGATACAAGGTAACGTACGACTTAAGAATAAATAGATCCCTTCTGTAACAGAATACGCACCAATATTCTCAAATACAATCAAATCACCTTCACTCAATCCTTTTTCATATTTACGAATCACAATATCATTTGTTGAACAAAGTGATCCACAAACACACCAATCTTTTACTTCTGTTTCTTTCTCAGTAATGTGTTGGGTCACTGGTACATTCATTCCCATCATACTTCCATAATAGTTGATATGATTGATACCACCATCAATCAAACAATAATTCACACCTTTGTTTGATTTCAAATCAACAACTGTAGAAATATACGATCCGCAATACGTCACAAAGAATCTCCCCATTTCAATTGTCACTTTACTTGGAAAGGAACAAAGTTCTTCATAGATTTCTTTTAATGGTTTTAAAGTATCTGAATAATCATTATTTTCAAATAATGATACTGATAAACCTGGTCCATATTCTAATTGTTTTAAATCTATATGATGTTCATTCTTGATTTCATCATATAATTCTTTCAACATCTCTAATTCTTTGATTTGTTTTTCTGTTTTCTTTCGTTGTGTTCCAACAAAGTAATGAATACCAACTACTTCTATATTCGGATAATCTGCATCTAATATTTCTAACAAATCTTCTTTAGACATTCCAAATTGAGAACCAGCATTCAATCGTAATAAAACAGATACTGTTTTATTTTGTCTCACTGCTTCTTCACTAATCAATCGAATATGTTTTTTGGATTCTGCAGTCAATACACCACAATTATATTCGATTGCCTCATGAACATCTTTTTCTTCTTTATTCACACCAGAATAAATAATCATGTTTGAAGGAACGTGTAATGTCTTACAAATCGATAATTCTCCAGGAGAACATACTTCTAGTTTATCAACAAGTTCTATCATTGTAGGAATTAAGAATGGATTGGCTTTAATGGAATAACAAAGTTGATAACGATTCTCACTCAATTCTTTGATTTGTTGAACACGTTCTTTTAATGCTTCTAAATCAAATACATAACAAGGTGTTCCATAGGTGGTCGCAATATGTTTGAGTTCTTGTTTATCCAACATGTTTTTTACCTCCTAATTCTTTAAGTGCGTTACGATCAATCTTTCCATTCTTACTCATTGGTAATTCTTCTAATTGAATCGCTTTATTTGGAAACATATAAGATGGTAATACTTCATGTAATGAAACCAATAATTCTTTACTTTCAATAGAACCTGTATAGAATAATAGAATTCTTTTCTTTACGGAATCATAAATACAAACCGCTCTACTAACGAATTCATTCTTTTCAACTTGTGTTTCTATCTCACCTAGTTCAATACGATGTCCTAAATGTTTGATTTGAAAATCTTTACGACTTGTGTAAATCAAGTTTCCATTTTCATCATATTTCCCTAAATCACCTGTACGATAGATTCTTTCATATGTCTTTGTATTCAAAGGATTCTGTACAAACACAAGATTGGTTCGTTCTGGATCATTGTAATATCCTAAAGAAACACAAGTTCCAGATACACAGATTTCTCCTTCGTTCTCTTTTTCAGTAATCAAACAATCATTTTCATCTAATAAAAACACTTTTTCATTCTCAAATGGTTTTCCAATCGGAATACATTCATCACTATCATACAATCGATCTTCTAAAACATAATATGTACAATTACATGTAATTTCTGTAGGACCATATAGATTGATAAATGTTGTATGTGGTAATGCTTCTTTCCATTTATTCAATTGTTTGATTGGCATTACTTCACCAGAAAACATCACAAGTCTAACTTTTTCAGGAATCTTATAACCAAATCCATTCATGATAGATACAAAGCACATCGCACTCACTGCCCAAGTAAATACAGTACATTCTTTTTCACACACATAATCCATTAACTTCGTTGGATTTGAAAAGTATTCTCTCGGAATAATCGCAACAGTCGCACCTGTATAGATTCCACTATAAATATCTTTGACACTCACATCAAAGTCATATGGTGCCTGATTACCTAAGATATCATCTTCTTGAATCCCTACTGTCTTTACAAATGTTTCGATAAAATCTAATACATTGCGATGAGAAACCGTAACACCTTTCGGTACACCTGTAGAACCAGAAGTGAAGTTTACATACAATGGATCAATGTCTAATCTTTTCTTTCTTGCTTCTTGTAATCCATCTTTATAGATACGTCCATTATCCAAAATAGATTCCAACGTGATAATTTCACAATTAAAATACTCTTCTGCTTCTAATCGATGTTCTACATCTGTTAATATCACCTTTGGTTGTAGAACAGATTCAATTTGTTTTAAACGATGTTCTGGTTGTCTTAAATCTAAAAAAGAATAAAAACCACCTGCGTATACCACACCAAATAATCCAATCGTAGAAAGAACGCTCTTTTCCATGTAGATTCCTACAGATTCATTCATTTGAATCCTACCAATCAAACAACTACCAACACATTGACTCTTTTCTACAAGTTCCTTATATGTAATATCTGTTGTAGGATCACAAAACGCAATCTTATTCGAAACTTTCTTTTCTGTTTCTTCTAACCATTCTAATATATTTTTATTCATACTCTAAAATCCCGCATACATCATCGCAACTTCATCAAAGCCAGGTCCATATGCCCCAAACAAGATAATTGCGAATATTAAGCCATATACAACTGCCCATCTTAATGGCATTGGAATGCGATACAATGTTCCATGAATCGATATCTTCTTTTCTTTCAAAATAGAAACCAAAATAACAATTCCAAACGCAACTCCAATAATCAACCATTCCCGGAAACGTAATCCTAATGTAGGGAAGAATGTCATCAATTCATCTACATTAAAATTCGTAAAGATACTCTTCAACATTGTCCAACCAATTGTTACTGTAGAAGCTCTCGATAGCATTTCTCCTATAATCACAATCAAAAATAATTTTATAAAACGAAATGTTCGTACAATAATTCCATTCACTGATAAATAATGTGCTTCACACCAATGTTCAAATGGTTTCTCAAATATCATTTCAATGACCATAAACACAAAGTAATATAAACCATATACAATATATGTCATATTTGCCCCATGCCATAAACCATTACACATCCATACACTAAATAACGCAATCGTAGGTCCAATATACTTCGCAATTGTTTTACCTAAATGATTCTTACACCATTTTGTTAATTTCTGTGTAGGTTTACTTAAAGAAACTGGATAAAATACATAATCTCTTAAGAAAGCACCTAAAGTAATATGCCATCTCCTCCAAAAATCACTCGCATTCTTCGCAAAGAATGGTTGTCTAAAATTCTCTGCAATTTCAATTCCAAATATCTTACCTATACCCAATGCGATATCAATCGTCCCTTTAAAATCCATATACAATTGAATCGTACATAAAACTGCAGCTAATAAACACAAAGCACCACTACTTTGATAACTCGTAAACAATGTATTCACCACACCATTCAAACGATCCGCTATGATTAGTTTCTGAAACAATCCCCAAATCATTCTTTCTACACCAAACACAAAGTTTTTTGGTGAGATTGGATTACCTTCCTTCATTTGTACAATCATTTCATTGAATCGCGTAATTGGACCTTCCATGATTGTTAGAAAGAAACTGTTGTATAACGATAAATCAAAGAATGAATGTGCACCTTCTATCTTCTTATTAGATACATCTACTAGATAACTAATATTTTGTAGTGTGTAATAACTAATACCTAAAGGTACAATAATATTCAATGTAATCCAAGAAGGATTCATTAAACCACCTAAGAAATTTGTATATTTTAGTCCAATCAAAATACCAAGATTAATCAATACACTTACTACTAAGATTCTCTTTTTCTTCTTTTTGAATTGTTTTCGATCTACACCTTCTGGCACTTTCTTCATCGAAGCCAATTTCTTACCAATAAGATATGTAATAAATGTCGTACAAAGATTATAAAGAATTAATAATCTTGAGTAACAAAAAAAGAATACATAATTTCCAAATAATAAGGTCATCCAACGATATTTCTTGGGAAATAATGAATATAAAATCAAAATAAATGGAACAAATCCTAAATAAAACAATGGTGAACTATACGATAATTTCATAATCAATGATATTCTGAAGCATCTTCATACAATTGATTCCATTCTTGATACTTCTCATCCTTTCTATGATCACTTAGATCATAATTTGTTTTCATATACGCACCTAAATTCGAACATATTTTCTTTGAACCATTGAGATTCAAATGATCTCCACCATCTCTAAAATCATTACTATAATCAAAACCAATTTCTTGGTTTAAAGAAGTTTCATTATAATCTAGATAGTTCACATCGTGTTCATCACACCACTTTTGAATCACATCATGTCTTTTTTGATTCCAGTTTAATGGATTAACTGAATTCACAATAAGCAATTTACTGTTATTTTTCTGACATAAGTCATAAATTTGATTCAATGCTTGTGAACAATCTAGTCTCATATGAGAAGATTGACGATTTTCTTTCATGTAATCCAATGAACCAGAATAACCAACAGTAGTTGTATATTCATTAAATCCTTTTCGGGAAGAATAATCTTGCGTTGATTTTAATTGTCCTATATTGTGATAATGAAAGATAGGAAATACTTTCATTAATAGTAATTTTATTGTGTTAACTGTTGTATAACACATATTCACATCCACAACGACTAGTTTTGTTTTCTTCTTCTGATAAAACTTTTTTAATATCAAAGCAGCATCATGTGGGAATTGTCCAGCAGTACATGCGTTATATGAAGTAAACCCTTGTTCTCCATACATTTGAATTGGAGAATAGGTAGCCCATCCTTGGCTATCTCCTAAAAACAATACATCATATGTAGTATCAGATTCTTGATTAATTGCCTCTATTTTCGCTTGTACATCTTGGTATTGATACCCACAATCTAAATATTGATAAAAAGGAATACTAAAAACAGTTAAAAATACACAAAAGACGATTCCACTTAAAACTATCCCACGCCATGTATATCTCTGTTTCATAGTACTCCTTAGTTCATTTTTTCAGTGATTATATGGATAATTTCTTCATTATCTTGTTTGCCTTCTTCAACTAAAGTAGATAAATGAGAAATCTTTTCGTTTACTTCATCCATACTGATATCTTCTGGTTCTGCCACGAAAATCAAATTGTTTGAAGTCTTTGTTGAATTCTTTGGATCAACAAGTAATTCTTCATATAATTTTTCACCAGGTCTTAAACCAGTAAATTCAATTTGAATATCTTCATCCGGAATCAAACCAGATAATTGAATCAAGTTTCTAGCTAGATCAACGATTTTTACTGGTTTACCCATATCAAGAATAAAGATTTCACCTGTTTTCGCATACGCACCTGCTTGTAATACAAGTTGTGCTGCTTCAGGTATTGTCATGAAGTAACGAATGATGTTTGGATCAGTAACTGTTACAGGTCCACCTTTTTCAATCTGTTTTTCAAATAAAGGAATTACAGAACCATTTGAACCTAACACATTACCAAAACGAACTGCACATAACTTTGTAACGCCATTGTTTTTATATCCTTCTACAATGAGTTCACACATTCTCTTTGTAGCACCCATAACATTTGTTGTACGTACTGCTTTATCAGTAGAAATCATCACAAACTTTTCTACATAGTTTGTAATACAACATTCCACAACATTCTTTGTACCTAAAACATTGTTTTTGATTGCTTCTAAAGGACTGCTTTCAACCAAAGGTACATGCTTATGCGCTGCCGCATGGAAAACAACATCAGGATGATATTGTTTCATAATTTCATCTACTCTATCACGATCTCTAACAGAGCCAATCAAACAAACAACATCTGTAATTGTTTGATCATGACCTTGTCTTCTTTCCATGTTAATTTCTTGTTGGAGATCATACATGTTATTTTCATAGATATCTAATAATACTAATCTCTTTGGTGTAAACTGCATGATTTGACGAACAAGTTCAGAACCAATGGAACCACCAGCACCAGTTACCATGACAGTCTTTCCTGTTAGATATCCACCAATTTCTTCATTATTTAGATAAAGTTCACCTCTACCCAACAAGTCATTGATATTAACGTTTCTAACAGAAGCTTTTTCACCAACGTTATTTTGTAATTCAAAAGATACGATCTTTGTACGCAGATTCATTTGTCTGCATCGTTCAATCATTTCTTTTAAATCTTGTTTTGTGATGTTTTTAATTGCGATATAAGCAGTATCAATGTTGTATTGTTTAACAATACGAGGCATATCTTCATCAGTACCTAATACAACAACACCACTTAATCTCTTCTTTACTTTTTGTTTGTTTTTATCAATAAAGCCAATGATACGTGTATCGTATAAATCACTATATGTAATTTCGCGCATTGCCGTAACACCAGCAGATCCTGCACCCAAAATAACTGCACGATGACTTCTATGACGTTGCGCAGAATCTCTACGAACAACACGATATACAAGTCTTAACCCTAACATTAGTAATAGTTGCAACATACCCGCAATCACTGGTACAGAACGTACATACCAAGGAATCATCAAGAGTAACATCGCAAGCCACCAAACAAAGTTACCTACGAACACCGCTGCAGATACTCTTAAAGCTTCATCAATGGAAATAAACATCCATAATGATTTATTTAATTGAAACGCAAGAATCGATACCAAATTTGCGATGACAGGCCAAATCATATAAGCCCATAAAGCTTGATATTCAAAAAGAATAGAATCTCTACCAAAATCCGTTCTTATAAAATATGCAAACCAATATGAGAAAACAACAATCGTAATATCAACAATTGCCATGATTACTTCTCTATGTCTACTAATCCATCTATAAAACTTCTGCATAAAAATAACACACGTAAGCTTTCCTTACGTGTGTTATTATACAACACTCAAACATTCTTACAAAATTTCTCAAGTGAAGTTTAACTGAATCTTAAGAATTATCTTAAAGCGAACCAACCATTTCCTTCATCTTTCCAACCAAGACTAATCAACCAATTATGTTCATCCAAACCAATTGTATAGTTATGATTATTCGCAAAGGCATTTGGATTGTATTCTCTTTTTACCGCAATACTATCTGAACTATTAGGTTCAGCAGAATACCAGCCAATACCTTCATACTTCCATCCAACACGAATTAGATTATTTTTTTCATCAACACTTAATGTGTAATGATGTTCTCCACCTATTGGATTATATAAACGATACACTGGGTAGTTACTATACTTTGGAGCATTCCATCCTATACCTTCATATTTCCAACCAAGTTTTGTGAGATTATTCTTTTCACCCTTATTAGATGTATAGAAATGTTCTCCACTATTTGGATTATATAACCGATACATTGCGACCTTTTCAACGTATAGCTTAGAAATACTTCTTTCTTCTGTTTGCCCGCAACGATTACACGTTCTTCTTTCTTTTCCTTCTTTTGAAGAAGTAGCAGCTTCAACTGTATACCAATCAGACCAACTATGACCCTTTTTCTCAATTTTAACTGTATAAGCTTCTCCACATTGAGAGCATTTATATTTCTTATAACCATCCTCCGTACATGTTGAATCATGCGTTTCTGAAACGTACCAGCTATGTCCTAATGCATTAATTGTATGTTCTGAACTATGTGCGCCACATCTTGTACATTCTTGATACTCTTTTCCTGCACTAGTACATGTTGGTTCAATTCTTTTTGTTATCCAACTATGTCCTTTCGCAGCAATATCATATGTTGTATATTCATTCCCACAAGATGTACAACGATATTTATGAGAGCCTTTATCTGTGCATGTAGAATCTTTTGTTACAACACCTTCATTCCATGTATGGGTATGAGTTGAAATATTATTTGTAGTGAATGCTTTGATGCAGAAATTCCCATAGCGCCAAGTCCATTGATTTGTACTTGTCCCATAAAAACTTTTGCCATTTCCTAACTGAACCGAAGCATCCCAAACTGTTTTCCCGTTATCTTCCCAAATAACCCCTTGTTCATAATCCAATGCATAACTATCTGTTGTGACTACTACCGCAAATGTTGAACCAGGAGTTAACTGAACAGGTTCATTTAATGGAATCGTATATAATCCAGCACTCGTTGTTGTACCTGTTGTTGTGGCATCTTCTTGTTTAGTACCACCATAATAATGGTTAGGATATGGATTTTCAGGATCTAAATCTGTATAGATTTCTATTTTATAATTTACATTCGCTACATGTGTAAAAGATAAAGAAACAGCCTCTAAATTTTCAGAAGTAATTCCATCTTTATTTTGTACTGTGAATATATTGGAATATGTTTTATAAGCACATATATTACTTGTTACATTCATTGAATCAATTCCACCATCTAATTGATAGTTATTATCGTAGTTATTTGCGGAATCCATTTCAAAAGCCCATGCAGAATCCAATAAAGAAGCATTTTCATATGACATCCAAAAATAAGATTGTGTAAATCCCCAACTATTTCGAATCAACCATGCTCCATTATTACTTGGCTTATCACCAACAAAATAATCTTTAGAAAAATTATCATCCCAACCAACAATCATTACATTGTGGCCACCACCGGTAGCTGCAGAAGAATAATACGTCCACAATTGTTGATTACTGTTCCACAATAAATAATTATCTGAATGATAGTACTGAACACCAACAGCGCCATAATCCATAATGGCTTTTTTTACATCATCCATATTATTTTTCAAACTCATTACATATGCATTTTTTAGATGTGCTA
The DNA here is from genome assembly GCA_963621095.1 of bacterium. Taxonomy (GTDB): domain Bacteria; phylum Bacillota_I; class Bacilli_A; order Erysipelotrichales; family Erysipelotrichaceae; genus Bulleidia. The sequence continues at coordinate 2,952 of CAVFDO010000020.1, read as the reverse complement.
CATCTTTACTATATGCATACTCACTACTTAAACCATTACTTAATACATTATTAATTGTCGTTGTGTTATAAGGAACATCACTTTCATTCACAGCTCCAGACCATTGCGATAATCTTCTTACTGCGTATTCATACATACCACCACGATTCAAATAATTATAATCTGTCACGTCATTATAATAAATACTTTGATCTCCGGCAGTTCCACCTAACGGATCCACAACTGAATTATATGAAAAATATGCTAATTGTAATTCACTTAAATCAATTGTCTTATCAGCCAACCCTTGATTGATTAAACTGAATTCACTTAATCCTAATGCCGCAAATGCCCAACAAGTTCCATAACTTCCTTGGTCTCTCACATCAGGATACTTACTTTTATCTAATTGATAGGAAGATGGAATATCATTATTAGTTGAATCATCACTTGTATATGAAGGAACATCATCAGCATAATCACTAATAATAGCACCATAATTATTTTCCTCATCCCCATCAGTATACGTGTTTCCAATTACCGATATAGAGTTTTCTTCATTTCCTTGTGATTCTTCCGTATTATTTTCTACTTCTAAAGCTTCGTCACCTTCCGCATAACAAATCCCAATTGTATTAAAACTCAGAAATAAACTTAAAAGCAGTGTAATGAATTTACGACTTTTACTATGTATTGTTTTATTCATATCATTCCCCTATCTATCAAATAACCATTTGATAAACCTAAATAAAATTCTACATAGCACAAGTTATCTAAGGGTTATCAATATCCGAAAGAAATATCTCCATTCGAAAAGAGTAGAAATCTTCTACCCCCTATTTTAACGCGTACCAGCCAGTACCTTCATCTTTCCATCCTAATCCAACTAACCAGTTATGCTCATCTAAACTAATTGTGTAGTTATGATTGTTCGCAAATGCATATGGATTATATTCACGCTTGACAGGTATACTTTCAGAGCTATTTGGTTCTGCAGAATACCAACCAATGCCTTCATCTTTCCATCCTAAGCGAACTAGATTATTCTTTTCATCAACACTTAAAGTATAGTGGTGCTCTCCTCCTACTGGATTGTAGATTCTATACACTGGATAATTACTGTATTTTGGAGCATTCCATCCAATACCCTCATAAGTCCAACCAAGTCTAGTTAGATTATCTCTTTCATCTGTATTAGATGTGTAAAAATGTTCTCCACTATATGGATTATATAAACGATACATTGGTGTCACAAACTCATAATATGCTTGTTTAGCATTCTCAATACTTGCAAGATAGTTGTTATAATCATTTACAAATTGTTCATAAGAAACTGAAATATCTCCATATTTCATCGTATGAGAGAATTCTTGTGCTGTTGCTACATCCACATATGTATTTCCACCAGCAATACCAAGTCCAGTTGTTGTATAGCTTGGTTCAATGATTGCTAGATAATGTCCTGTGACACCAGCACTCCCTGAATCATAAATAGCTTTTTCATCATAATACCAGCCTCTATAGGCACCTATATCATTTGGGTTATTTGGATCATACGTATACCCAACCGCAATATTCTCAGCAAATGGCGTAAATGGATGTGATATCGAATTCTCATTCTTCCATAAATAACTATTGTAGTTTGCGGATGCTTCTGCATATAACATTTCATAAATCGAAATGTTTGGCATTGATAAATTATTTGTATTTCTTAAATCTTGATACACTCTTAATAATCCAATTGCACGTTTTAAGTTATACAAAGATGTAGCATCGTTATCTGCACCCACATTTGTATATGTACGATAGGTCACTCCATTATGCAATGAATCATGAATCGTATCATCCAATACAGAATTGATCATATCATCCGTAAATCCATATGTATTCTGAAAGAATCCAATTGTTCCTTGAGATTCTAACCACACCGCATGATTATATGCAGCTTTCGCTTCTTCGTACGTAGTTTCTGCTTTCAAAGTTGTAATTGAATTACTCATTAATAAACAACATAAACACATCACTAATCTAATTATTTTTTTCATCATCATTCCTTCTCTTCATTTTATAAAATTAATGTCTATTTTTAATTCTTCTACTTATTTCAGTTTCTAAAACATTCATGTATTTCTGATTGAAATATCTGTTTTATTTTCCTATTTGGAATCACTATTTTATATGCACCAAATTCGTTCTTTCCTATGTGTGTTAAATAACCTATTGTAAATAAAATACTCCATAAGTCACCAATGTAATCCCCAATCTCATCATACGTAAGATCTAACCGAATATGTTTCTCAATCACTTCTCCTGCAATCAATTGTCCAATTTCATATCTTGTCGTTCGATTTTTCGTATTTACAAACCTTCCCAACAAATCAGTTTCATGATGCACATATAATTTATTTCTTTCATTAAGACTCAAATGTTCCATATGATTTTCAACATATTGTGGACAAAATATTTCCACATTTCCAAAATGATACCCACCACTAAATTCTTTAACTTCTTGCAATCTATCTTCGAAGTGATAATCACTCAATATTTTTTCAACTTCTTTGTCTGTAAATCCAAAGTCATCTTCAAATCTTATATCATTGTGAGATACGATTCTAATATTACTTAAGCAGACAGAAGTTATTTGTTTTGACAACTTTAAAACCCCTGTTAATATCGCAAACTCTAAAGAATCGTTTGCGTTTAATGCAGTTCCAAACAAATGTCCAATCAAATTAACCATTTCTCTATGATAACCATTTTGAAATGCTATTTTTAAAGGCACATCATATGCATCTATTAGGATAACAGTTTTTTTATTAAAGTGCTTATATAAAAGATTAGACAACATTTTCAAAGAGGATGGCAGAATAAAATCATCCACATCACACTCATCATTTCCTAAAGAAACAAGTGCTTTGTCAATGTCATTAAGTTAAGCGATTAAAACTTAACGATATTGAAAGTAAAACATCA
>CAVFDO010000019.1:0-24583 GCA_963621095.1 bacterium | reverse complement strand
CAAGCAAGCATGGAATTACTTCTCTAAAAGTACGATGCTTACTACAAGGATTAACAGCTCTAGCATAGATGAGAGCAGATAACACATCATAAATTGAAAAATCAAAATCATTCGTAAGTTGATAAAGAGAAATAAACTTAGAAATATTTAGATTATCCATGATGGCTTTAAAAGGAAAGTAGCCAAGATGACGGATAGCAGAAGAAGTAGAAATCATCTGAACTTTATCCTTATTTCTTTCTTGATTCATCTTATCAACTTCTGCTTTATAGAAAGAAACAGGATCATCGATTCCGTTTGTAATCAAGTCAGAGACATAACCAATAGCTTTAAAGGAACGATGAGAAGTCTGGTTCTTTTCAGCGTTGTAGAATGATTCGTAAATTTGAAGATAGAGACCTTTTTTAGTGTTAGATTTTTTCAAAAAGTAAGCCATAAGAGCACCCTCTACATTATAACACCATAGCACCATGTATGGAAGTGGTAAAAAATAAATTTGTCAAATTTTCTAAGCACGAAAAAAGCCAATAAATAAGGGCTTAAGTTACTTTTATTAAAAAATTAGCCTCTAAAGATTATGGTGCTAAACTCTAAAGACGGGTCTTCATTTTCTTTGCCATATTTCTTTAAAACATTTAAGTATTGTGGACTCACAATATGAGAATGTACATCTATGATTTCCATATTAAAATAACCTCCACTTTCGCAAAGGTCATCTTAACATATTACTTTTTAAATATTCTAGAAAACAATTCGAAAGATCGTATTTGAATCCCCGTATGTGTATGAATAATCTGCATAAACGTATTCAGATCTTCAAAAGTAGCACCACCTGCTTGTTCTACGATTTCATAATGATTGAGGCTTGCCTTAGATACTAAACGGAATCGTTTTAAAGAAACTGCGTCTTTTAATGGGATGTTTTCTTTTTGTGCACATTCTTTGCATAGAAAACCACCATCTTTGATAGAAATTGCTTGAACAAGTTTAGAACCACAATGTACGCATTCATCTACATCTACACCAATTCCGAAACATTTCATTACTGTACTACAGAACAAACATAAAATCGTAATAAGATCTTTTTGATTCTCTAACAAAGAAAAACTATAATCTAATGCGTCATAGACTTCTTCATAATATTCTGATTCAATTCCTTGCATGAGAAAAGCATCTGTGATTTCTGCCATCATAGATGCACATGTAGATAAATTTAAATCTAAATGAATCTTTTTATAAGTCTTTATTAAAGAAACATTCTTTAATGTAAAGATTGTTTTTCCTTGTTTGTAATCAATCAAAAATTCAGATTTCGTATATGGAAGTACTCTACCAGCGTTCTTACTTGTTGGTTTTCTAATCCCACTTGCGACAATCGATAATTTCCCATATTCTTTTGTTAGAACAGTTAGAATAACACTATAGTCTTTATAATCCGATTGTTTTAATACAAAGCCTATAACTTTATCATTCATTATCGTTACCAGCACCACCATATCCGTATTCACTGATGAGATGGTCATGACTTCTCCATTCATCTTCAACACGAACAAATAGTTCTAAGAACACTTGTTTTCCTAATAGTTTTTCAATATCTTGTCTTGCGGCAACACCAATTCTTTTTAACATTTTTCCTTGTTTACCAATCATGATTGGTTTTTGAGAAGCTTTTTCTACTAGAATTGTCGCTTGTATATAACAAGCATTTTTCTTGAATTCTTTATTATCAATTCGTACTGCTGCAGCGTGAGGAATTTCTTCACGTGTATAATCTAAGATTTTTTCACGAATCAATTCCGCTATTCTAAAGTTTTCTGCACCATCAGAAACGATTTCTTCAGGATATAATAAATCTCCCTCTGGAAGATACTTCATTGTTGTTTTAATTAAATCTTCAAAAGAACGATTAAATTTCGCACTCATTGGAAAGAATTCCGCAAATTCATATCTTTGTTGCCAAGTAACAAGATTCTTCATGATGTCCTTATCATCCATCTTATCAATCTTGTTTAAAATCAAAAATACTGGTAATCCTGTATTTTTAACAGCTTCTAAAACAAATTCATCACCTTTTCCAAAAGGTGTTGAACCATCCACAACTAAATAAATCACATCCACACCTTGCATGACATCAAATGCTTCTTTATTCATTCTAGAATCTAAACGTAAAGTTGGTTTATGAATACCTGGTGTATCTGTAAAGATGATTTGACAATCTTCACGTGTCAAAATTCCTCTGATTTCAGATCTTGTTGTTTGTGGCTTTGAAGATACAATTGCGACTTTCTCACCTACTAAAGCATTCGTTAATGTACTTTTTCCAGCATTTGGTCTTCCTGCGAGTCCTACAAATCCACTTTTCATTTTCCACCTCTTTGAATAATTGGATCAAGAATTTGATCCTGTAACGTAAACATTACTTTTTCATCTTCTTCTTTCATATGATCATATCCTAAACAATGTAACATTCCATGTGTAAATAGAAATCCCATTTCTCTATCATAAGAATGACCATATTCTTTAGCTTGTTTCTTACAATAATTGATATTAATAAAAATATCTCCTAAATCTTTTTCTTCTTCTGGAATAAAATCATCTTCATTATCTCTTATCGCAAAAGATATTACATCTGTTGGACGATCAATTCCTCTATAATCACGATTGATCTTATGAATCGTTTGTGAGCGAACAAAAGTCACAGATAATTCATAATCTTTTGGTAACTTTAATATTTTTTCAGCACTTTTAGATATTTTCTGAAATAATGCTTCATATTTCTCAATTGGTTGGTTTGTATGATTGATTAATGTAATTTCCATGTTTTTAACCTCTGTTACTTATTATACACGCAAAGAAAACACTTTTGAATTTTTAAACAATTGTAAATTTTATGTTGGAAGATTATAAAGTTTTGGTAAAATTATAATTGAAATTAAGATTTTCGGGAGGAAATATGACTTTAGGTTCAATTAGCTGGAACATGATTCTCGGTGGTTTCGGTCTATTCATGTTCGGTATTACCTTTATGGGAGATGGCTTAAAAGCCGTAGCCGGAGATAAGCTTCGTGATTATATTGATAAATATACATCAAATACATTCTCTGGAATTATTATTGGTATCCTTTTAACAATATTATTACAATCAAGTAGTGCAACAACCGCAATTGTTATTGGTCTTGTTAGAGCTGGTTTAATGTCATTGAATCAAGCTGCAGGTGTTGTATTAGGTGCAAACATTGGTACAACCATTACATCCTTTTTGATTTCTATCAGTTTAGATAAATATGCGATGTACATTGTATTTGTTGGTGCGTTACTCATTTGTTTTGGTGGAAAACAAAAGATTAAATATTTAGGAAATGTTATTCTTGGATTTGGATTGATTTTCTATGGTATGGATGCGATGGGTAGTGCATTAGCGGAACTCAAACAATTACCAGAATTCACAAATTTTGCCTTAAGTATGGCACAAAATCCATTACTTGGATTCTTAGCTGGTATATTGATTACTGCTGCATTACAATCCTCTGCCGCAACGATTGGTGTTATCCAGAAATTATACGCTGCTGGAGCTGTTTCATTAGGTGCTTCTATTCCATTTATGTTAGGTGCAAACATTGGTACAACGATGACAGGTATCTTAGCTTCTATTGGTGGTAGTACTTCTGGTAAACGTACAGCTGCGATGCATACAATATTAAATATCATTGGTGGTATTATTGGTATGATTTGTTTAGTACCATATACTGCATTTATTGGAAATGTATTTTCTGGATTAAATCCAATGATGCAGATAGCGGTAGCGAATATTATATTTAAGACTGTTACAACATTATTATTTGTTCCATTTGTAAATCAACTTGTTAAACTTGTTAAGAAAGTTATTCCTGGTAAAGAACCTGAACTTATGGAGGTTGATATTGATGAATTAGATACAAATGTCGCATCTGTATTACCTGCTTACGCATTGAAACAAGGTCAACAAGCAATCTTAAAGATGAGTGATGTCGTAAAAGAAGATATTAAACAAACGCAAGTATTCTTAAATGAAAAAGGTTCTGACGAAGACATGGAAATCTTAAAGAGAAATGAATCCATGTGTAATAAATTTGATAAAAAGATTACAGAATATTTGATTCAATTATCTGTACAACCAAATTTAACAGAACAAGATATCTTAGATAATAGATTATATTTAGACACAACGAAAAACTTAGAAAGAATTGGAGATTTGGCAATTAATCTAGGTGAATTCTATAACATGGTCTATACAGATGAACATGAATTCACTAACTTCGCTTTAGAAGACATGAATCATATGTATGAACAATTCATTACAATGTTTGATCTAACAGTAGAAATCTTTGTGACAAAGAATCAAATTGCTTATGGTAGATTATTAGCTTTAGAAGATGAGATGGATCAATTAGAATATGATGCAAGAGAATCTCATTTCAAGAGAATGAGTAATCACACATGTACTTCACCTATCGCAGAAAGTGTATATTGTGATATCTTAGGTACACTAGAACGTATGGGAGATCATTGTTGTAATATCGCAAAAGCTGCAGTTACAAGTGAATCAAAAACTGTTGAACCAGATTCTATCTAAAAAGTAAGGAAATCAATCCTTACTTTTTTCATATCTCTCAATAATTTTTTGTACAAGAGGATGTCTTACCACATCATCACTATTTAAATGAACAATCGATATTTCATCAATATCTTTTAGAATATGACTTGCTTCTTCTAGACCACTCTTTGTTTTATGATCTAAATCAATTTGCGTTATATCCCCTGTAATAATCATCTTTGAATGAAAACCAAGACGTGTTAAGAACATCTTCATTTGTGAAGTTGTTGTATTTTGTGCTTCATCTAAAATGACATAACAATCATCTAGAGTTCTACCTCTCATATACGCAAGTGGAGCGATTTCAACCGTTCCCTTTTCAATCAGAACTTCTGTTTTTTCATTTCCTAACATAACATGTAACGCATCATACAAAGGTGTTAAATATGGATCTACTTTTTCTTTCAGATCACCAGGTAAGAATCCTAGATTTTCACCAGCTTCAACTGCAGGACGTGTTAACACGATACGTTTAATTTCGCCTTTTTTTAGAGCTGTGACTGCCTGAATCACAGCTAAATAAGTCTTTCCAGTACCAGCAGGCCCTATCGCAAAAACAATATCTTTCTTTTCCATTGCCTTAACAAATTCTAATTGACCTTTTGTTTTTGGAACGATTGCCTTACCAGCTAACGTTCTACCTACAACATGTTGATTTACATCATTTTGATCAAAATCTTCATTTCTTGTAACCAATCGATACATGTAAATAACATCTTGTTCATTGATACTTTTACCTTCTTGCGCTTTTGTTAACAATTTAGCACAAACTTTTGCGATATTCATTTTTGTAAGCTCATCACAATCAGAAAGAATAATTTTTTCATCTCTGAAAGATATATTCTTACCACAACATTTTGATAAAATTTTTAGATTCGAATCATTTGGTCCACAAAATGTAATATATGCATGTTCACTTAAACCTGAAACTTCAATTATTTGACTATTTGTATTCAAAATCAATCTCCTTCATACCCAAAACATTTTAAAACAAATACATAAATAAAAAAAGATGAGAAATTCCTCATCTTCTTACTTACCTCTTCTTCTAGCCTTACGAGCAGCTTCACTCTTGAGCTTTCTCTTAATTCCAGGTTTTACGTAGTATTCTCTCTTACGAGCTTCAGCTAATGTACCATTACGGCTAACCTGACGCTTGAAGCGGCGTAATGCATCATCTAAAGTTTCGTTTTCTTTTACGATTACTCTTGCCATTGTTATTCACCGCCTTCCCGTTTCGTACTTATCTATTGTATCAAAAACATTTAAGTTATGCAATTACTTTTTAAAGTCTTTTAATGTATTTTCTTGACGATAACCCAATCCATTCTTACGCATAATAATATAGGTTATACCAATGACCGTTACTGTTATAAACCAACTGATTGGATATGCCCACATCAATACTTTAAAGGAACGATGTAAATTAAAATAAGTAAAGATATATGTAATTCTAACACCACAAATTCCAACTAAAGCTATAATAGCTGGCGTCAAAGATTCTCCATATCCTCTCATTGCACCTGAGATAATATCAATTGTTCCATTGATTACTTCAAATGACAAAATCCAAAATAATCTTTGATATCCATATTCAATAACTTCTGGATCTGAATTAAAAATGGATAATAATGGTCTACCAAATAAGATAATCAAAAATGAAACTGCACCACCAACAATCCAACTTTCCACTAAAGAAATGGATAAAGTTTTATGACATCTTTTTGGTTGATTGGCACCAAAGTTTTGTCCAATGATCGTTGTACAAGCTTGTGAGAAACTATTTACTACATAATATCCAATAATTTCTAAGTTACTTGCGGCACTACTACCTGCAACAACATCCGTTCCTAGTGAATTGATAGAAGATTGAATGATGATATTTGAAATTGAAAATACCATTCCTTGGATTCCTGCAGGAATTCCAATCTTTAACATTTCCTTTAATAAATCTGTATGAATCTTCAATTGATTCTTTTCTATTTTTAAAGGTGTTTTTCCTTTTAACAATAAAACAAATAACAAGAAAGAAGAAACACAGTTTGAAATAACTGTTGCACAAGCTACGCCATTCACTGTCATACCAACAATCAACACAAAGAACAAATTCAAAATAACATTAATGATTCCGGAAATAATCAAACAGAATAATGGTGTTTTTGTATCACCTTGAGATTGAAAAATCGCTGCTTCAAAGTTATACAAAAGAATCACAGGCATACCAATCAAATAAACTCGTAGATATAAAACTGCCATATCTAAACAATCACTTGGAACAGACATCAACTCTAAAATCAAACGCGCAACAATTTCACCGAATACTAAAATAATTAATCCAGAAATAATTGCCACTAAAATTGCGGTATGTGCTGCCTTTTCAGCATTATCTTTATCTTGTCTACCTGTGTATCTAGATATTACAACATTTCCACCTAAAGAAATACCAGTAAATAAAGTAATCATGATATTAACGACTGGAGAATTTGCCCCTACTGCAGCCATCGCTTCTTTTCCAACAAATTGTCCTACAACCGCAACATCAGCCGCATTAAACAATTGTTGTAGGATACCACTTAACGCAAGCGGCATCGCAAGAAATAATATTTTATCCCACAGTGATCCATGGGTCATATCTAATTTTTTCATATCTCTTCCCCTTTTTCCATAATATGAAAGACACACAGTATTCTGTATGCCTTGTTTTTCTTATAATAGCTTTGTTCCGGAAGATGTACCGATTCTTTCAGCACCAGCGGCTATCATTGCGTCGAAATCTTCTCTACTTCTTACACCACCAGAAGCTTTTACTTTCACATCACTTCCAGCAACTGCTTTTTTCATTAACGCTACATCATGTACTGTAGCACCACCAGTAGAGAAACCAGTAGATGTCTTTACAAAGTTTGCACCTGCTTCAACAACATCTTTGCATGCACGTACTTTTTCTTCATCTGTTAATAAACATGTTTCAATGATTACTTTTAAACAATGTTCTCCACAAGCTTCTTTGACTGCTTTAATTTCATCAATGACATATGCATCATCACTATCTTTTAATGCACCAATGTTTAATACCATATCAATTTCATCAGCACCATTCTTTAAAGCATCTTGTGTTTCAAAAACTTTGACTACTTTTGTATTAGCACCAAGTGGGAAACCAATTACGCATGCTGCTTTTACATCAGTACCTTCTAATTGTGGTTTTACAAATGGGATCCAATAAGGATTCACCATAACAGTTGCGAAATCAAATTGTTTTGCCTCATCAATAATTTTTTGAACTTGTTGTTTTGTTGATTCTGGTTTTAATAATGTATGATCGATATATTTACTTTCTTTCATATTATCCTCCTTGTGAAAAGTAATGTTTCTTTAATATTTCATGGACAAGAACATCATCACCTTTATATGATTCTCTTCCAAATTCGCGATAAATAAATTTTTCATCGCCTTTTCCTAGTATGATAATTGTATCATTAACATCCGCTAAATCAATTGCCTCACGAATTGCAGCGTAACGATCAAGTATCATAATATAATTTGTCTTTTGAATACCAGATGCGATTTCATTTGCGATATCCGCTGGATTTTCATCTCTTGGATCATCTTCTGTTAGGATAATCATATCGCAATATTTATCCAATATCTTTCCAAATACTGGACGTTTAATCACATCTCTTTTCCCTGCAGATCCAGTAATCGCAATGATACGTTTACCCTTTGGTGTAATGGCTGAAGCATATTGACATACTTTTTCAATTCCATCTGGTGTATGCGCAAAATCTACGACAATATTAAATGGCTGTCCATCCGAGATTCTTTGCATACGACCTTCAATTTGAGATAAGGAATTTAAATATGGAAGCATGGATTCAATATCCAATCCTTTCATATTCAATGCCGCAATCACAGCTAATAGGTTATATACATTGAATTTCGCAACAAGATTTGTTTCTACTTCATATTCCATGTTTTCAACTTTCAAAGTGAATTTCGTACGATCTTTCAAAAGTTGAATATTCTTTGCTTGATAATCTGCAGGATGATCAACACCATACGTTACGACTTTTGCGTTTGTATCTTTTACGATTTCCATGCCATATTCATCATCTACATTTGTAATAGCGATGGCTTCATCTTTCAAACTATCAAATAATTTCTTTTTCGCATGAAAATAATTTGTCATTGTTCCATGATAGTCCAAATGATCATGTGTTAAGTTTGTATATATTGCAACATCAAAATCAATGGAATCTACTCTACCTTGTTCAATACCAATGGAACTAGCTTCAAGAGCACAAGCTTTTACCCCAGCATCTAACATATCTTTTAGGATGCCATGTAAATCATCAATATCAGGTGTTGTTAATAATGGTGGTAATTTTACAGATCCATATTGAATTGAAATTGTTCCAATATATCCTGTTGGTTCAAATTCATTCAATATATCACGAATCATACAAGAAATAGATGATTTACCATTTGTACCTGTTACACCAAACATTGTTAATTTATGACTAGGATATCCATAAAAAGCATCCGCAACTTTGTTGAAAGCATGTATAACATCTTTCACACGAATATATGTAATATCATCTCTACTTGTATCAATTGGATCAGAATAAACAATGACTTTTGCACCATTATCAATTGCTTGATCAACAAATTTATGCCCATCAAACATCATTCCTTTTACACAAAAGAAAATAGAATCCGGTCTTTTCTTACGGCTATCTGCCATTAAACTTTTGATTTCTATATCAGGAACATTTTCAAACAATTCTGTTAACTTCAATTTAATCACGAACCTTTCTTGCATACATTTGATGATTCTCAAATTTTTCTAAAACAACATGATACTTTTCACCATGTACTAGTTTTTCATTTACACGAATCGGAATATATTCAGACGTATGCCCAGTTGTGTAATCATCCTTTACCCATTCCGCAATCATATCTGCTTCTTGTCCAACTTTACTCAATTGATATGCATCATACAACTCTTCACTCAACGCAATACAACGTTTTGCCCTTTCCTTCTTAATCTTTGGTTCTACTTGACAAGGCATGCTTGCGGCAGGTGTTCCTTCTCTTAAAGAATATGGGAAAACATGAATGAATGAGAATTGGCATTTCTTTAAGAATGTATATGTCTGTTCAAATTCTTCATCTGTTTCGTTAGGAAAACCAGTAATCAAATCTGTTGAAATTGAAATACCAGGAATTTCCTTACGAATCCATTCTATTTTATCATAATAATACTTGGTATCGTATGGTCTTCTCATCCGTTTTAATACAGAATCACAACCAGATTGTAAAGGAATATGTAAAAACTTTGCCATTCGATCATTTTCTTTCATGATACGAATCAATTCATCTGTCACTTCTGTAATTTCAATTGAAGAAATACGGAAACGAACATCATTTGTTTCTAATAACATCTTTTCTAATAATTGAGCTAAAGTCGTATTATATTCTTTTCCATATCGTCCTGTATGAATTCCTGTCAAAACAATTTCATGATATTTTTCAGATAATCTTTTAGCTTCTTGGATTGCAGATAAAGGTTCCATACTTCTTTCTCTACCACGTGCATAAGGAATTACACAATAAGAACAAAATTGGTTACAACCATCTTGTATCTTTAGATCACATCTAGCCTTAGAATCCAAAACAGAAGATTTTAGGTTATCAAAAGATGTCTTTTCTAATGTAACAATATCTCTAATCTTTTCTTTTGTCTTGATAAATTCATCTAAGTAAAGTGGTAATTTCTTTTTATTTGCGGTACCAACCAAAATATCAGCTTCTTCTAATTGTCCATCATCTACTTGTACGTAACAACCAACCATCGCAGTAATTTCATCCGGTTTAATTCGTTTAGCTTGATGTAATATTTTACGTGATTTACTAGCAGCTGTATTTGTGACAGCACAAGTAAATATGATTGTAGCGTCTGGCATATCATGAAAATCAACACGAGTATGTCCTTGATTAACTAATATTTCACTAACCGCTTCTGCTTCATATGCATTGACTTTACATCCTAAATTAACAATCGCAAATTTCATTTTTTGTCCTCATACATTTCACTTAATACACTACAAGCATACATCGCTGCAGTTTCCGCACGTAGAATTCTACTTCCTAGTGTAATCGAATCAAAGCCCATTTCTTCCATTTCTTTCACTTCAGAAAGTGAGAAACCACCTTCACAACCTATCACAATTGTAATGGATTTTTTATTCATTGCACATTGTGTTAAGAAGCATGCTTCACCATATGCTTTTTCATAACAAGCATAATTTCCTTCGGACATATAATCTTTCAAATCTCTAAAGGAAACAATATTTGTGATTTCAGGAATAATATTTCTTTTACATTGTTCACTTGCTTCTTGTAGGATGGTATTCCATCTAACTAATTGTTTATCTGCTTTTTCTTTTTTGGCATGAACAACACATCTGCTAGATTCAAATGGAACAATTTTTTTTACACCTAATTCTGTTGCCTTTTGTAAGACTAATTCAAACTTTTCTTTACGGATCAAAGCCAAAGCTAATGTAATATCACAATTCATCTCATGAATTCCGTGATCTTTTTCATAAACATGTGCGATAAATTGTTTTTCTTTCATCATGGCTTCCGCAAAGTAAGCATGTCCTTGATACACAAGTCTTACCGTTTCATGGTCTAAACGAACCACTGTTTTTGCGTGATGTGCTTGCAAGGAAGTAAAAACATAATCTTCACCAACTTGTAATGGTGTATCTACAAAGTATTGTTGCATAATCCTCAAAAAGGAAAACGAATTAATCGTTTTCCTCATCCTCCATTTCTTTTTTGATTTCGACTTTTACTTCAAGAACTTTTCTTTGATCAGCCTTTGTAATCACAACATGTAAGTTCTTATAAGTAAATTCTTCATTCACTTTAGGAATATGATGTAATTCAGAAATTGCCCATCCTGATACAGTAATAAAGTCAAATTCTTCGTCTTCTTCTTCAACATCAAAACGATCAATCAAATCATCAATTTCAGCATCACCTTTGACCATCCATGTATTGTCATCAATCTTTGTATAAAAATCTTCAACAATATCATGTTCATCCCAAATTTCACCAACTAATTCTTCAATGATATCTTCTAAAGTAATGATACCTTCTGTACCACCATATTCATCTAATACAACAGCCATATGTAATTTCGCAGTCTGTAATTGTTTCATACAAGTAGAAATTTGTGTATTTGGTGAAGTATAGATGACTGGTTTAATAATTCTTCTAATAGGACCTTTATTGTTGTGATACATTAATTCGTAAAAATCTTTTTCATGAATAACACCAACAATATTATCTACTGAATTTTCATAGACTGGTAAACGAGAAAATGAATTAAAACGAAATGCTTTTTCAATCTGTTCATGTGTTGAAGTAATATTCACCGCAACAATATCAACACGTGGCGTTAATACATCTTTTACATCAAGATCATTAAATTCGATAGCAGCAGAAATTAAATCACTTTCATGTTCTTCTAAATTCCCATCTTTTTCTGCTTCATCAACCATTGTAATCAATTCATCAGAAATATCATTTTCATCTTCTTCCACACGAACAATATGATTTACTAACCATGTCCACCCTTTTAAAACAATAGTTAAAGGTGTAAAGACAAATTCAAAGAAATTAACAAGTTCAACTGTCGCACAAGCAAACTTTTCAGGGGCTTGCTTTGATAAAGATTTAGGTGCAATTTCTCCAAACATCAAAGTAATAATTGTAATAACGATTGTAGAAACCGTTGGTCCTTCCCCACCTTTTAGAATCTTTGAAAACAACAAAGTACTGATTGTCGCAGCAGCTATATTTACAATATTATTTCCAATTAAAATAGACGTTAAAAACTTATCAAAGTCTTCTAAAATCACAAGAGCACTTGTGGCTTTTTTGTTACCATCATTAGCCATGTTCTTTAAACGAATCTTTGAAGAGCTAGAATATGCTGTTTCAGTAGCTGAAAACAAGCCGGAAAAAAGAATTAATATAACAATCGCTATGATATAAGATGTCATAATACAATTGCCTCATTTCTATTTGTTGCTTGATAATCAAGCGGTATCGAAGAATCTTGCAAAATATTTACCTCTCTTTAAATATGAGAAAAATTATATCATTAAGCTTTATTACACGCAAATTTCCAAAAAAGATAAGACATTGCTTATCTTTTAAATGCTAATAGAATTGATCCATTGATTCACTTCTTCACTAGAAGTTATCATTTTAGAACCGCCTTCAGAATCAAATGTGATTTCCATTGGAGAAATAATTTCAGCGTCTTTTAAACAATCTTCCATATCTTGAATGACTGTTCCAGGCCATCCAGCATTTGTCATAAATGGAATCACTTTCTTATTTGTAAAATCATTTTCAGTTAGAAATGTTTTAACACATGGTGCCATTGTATACCACCATGTAGGCGTTCCTATCGCAATCACGTCATAATCTTTAATATCCAATGAAAGTTTCTGAATTGGGCGAAGTACATGATTCTCTACTTCTTCTTTTCCTAAAGAAACTGTTTTCTCATAATCCTCACTATAAGCTATCTCAGGAACAATTGCACAAATATCTCCATGTAACGCATTCGCTAACTTTAACGCAATCTTTTCTGTATTTCCATTGGAATACGAATAATATACTACTAGTAGTTTTTTCATCTTATTTTTCCTCTTCAGATAAGGCACCAACAATAGAATGTGGAATATACTTTTCTTCTAAGTATTTCATATCTTCATGACATAGTTCCAAATCAACTGCTTTGACTGCCTGTAAAAAATGTGATGCTTTCGTAGCTCCTACGATTGCTGCAGATACCCCTTTCTTTAATAACCAAGCTAATGCGATTTCTGTCATAGATACTTGATATTTTTTAGCAAGTTCATTCACTCTTTCTATGATTTCTAAATCATTTTCTTTATATGCATCATATTTATTTTGAATGACTTTGTCTGTTTGACTTCTTTTAGAATCACTTGTCCATCCAAGATGAGATAGATGCCCACCCGCAAGTGGTGAATATGGAATCAAAGAAACACCATATTGTTTACAAATAGGAATGAGTTCTCTTTCATCTTCACGATACAGAAGATTGTAGTGATTTTGCATCGTAGAGAATTGTGTCCAATGATTCTTTTCTGCAACCATTTGCATATTATGAAATTGATATCCATACATCGCACTCGCTCCAATAGCACGTACTTTACCAACTTTTACTAATGAATCTAATGTTTCCATTGTTTCTTCGATTGGCGTATTGTAATCAAAGCGATGAATCTGATACAAATCTAAATAATCTGTTTGTAATCTTTCTAATGTACCATCAATTTCTCTTAGAATTGCGTCTTTACTTAAGTGACCTTCATTAAAATAGACTTTAGAAGCTAATACGATCTTATCTCTAGGAATCTTTAATTCTTTAATTGCTTGACCGATATATTCTTCACTCGTACCAAAAGAGTATGTATTAGCTGTATCAATAAAATTCACGCCTAATCCATATGCATAATCAATCATCTTTTTTGTATCTTCATAAGGTAGAGTCCACTCATGAAATGCTTCTGAAGCTTTTCCATAAGACATTCCACCAACACAGATTTGTGATACTTCAATATTTGTATTTCCAAGTTTTGTATATTTCATAAAATATCCTCCTGTTAATATCTTATGAAAAATAAAAGAATGAACAATTTGAGTTTCAGATGATATTCATCACTTTTTCTTATGAGATGAAAAAAAGCCTCAAATGAGGCTCATAAAATTAAACTAAATATTCTCCAACAAGTTGCGTTAATAGTACAACGATTGCTAGAGCAACAGGATATGTCGCAGCATAAGCTGATGCAACATCGTCTGTTTGAGCAACTTGAATCAAAATTCCAAGAGCTGGTGTTGAAGTCATTCCACCACAAACAGCTCCCAATGAATTAAACAAACTAAACTTGAAGATTCTTGAAGCAACAAAATATCCAACAATCATTGGAACTAGCGCAATAATAGCTCCATAGATAAATAGAATTGGACCTTGTTCTGTTAAAACTTCTAAGAAGCCTTCTCCAGCATTAGTTCCAGCACCAATTAAAAATAGTGATAAACCAAATTCTCTTAAAGTCACAAGTACATCATTTTCAACACTAATATTTAATTTCCCAATTCTCCCAAAATGTCTAAATAGTAATCCAGCAAGTAATGGACCACCAGATATTCCTAACGAAAAAGATGCAGAACCTGGAAGTGGTATCGTAATTTTCCCAATCAAAACACCAACAATGATTGCAAGCGCAAACCCAAAAAATCCCTTTGGATCACAGCTAAATAAATTCATTTTCAATATTGTTTTCACACTATTATTCGCAGCTGAATATTTAATTCTTTCTTCGTTTAAATTCACTTTTAATAAAATTGGAATCAACTGTACAAATAGTACAACACTTACAACACCAAAAGGATAAGCAATACCATAACCAACCAACACTAAATTTGAGCCAGTCACTTCAATTCCTGCCGCAAGGCCAGGCGTACTTGTAAGAGCACCTGACATTAATCCTAATCCAAGATCAATGCCTATTCCACTAAATTTAACGACCGCAATACAAGTCAAAACACCAACTACAATAATTACAATTCCAACAAAAACATAGCCAATGGCATTCCCTTTGAAATTTTGAAAGAACTTAGGACCCGCAATAAATCCAACTGAAGTTACAAAGCATATCAATCCTAAGTTTTGAACAAAAGCTGGAGTAACAATACCAAAATGTCCAAAAATCAAAGCTACAATCAAAATACCAGCTGTTCCTAAAGAAATACCTTTCACTTGAATACTACCAAGTAAATAACCTAAAGCCCCGATTAGAAATATCGTTAATACGATATTATTTTGTAAAAAATCAATCACAAAAAATAAACCTCCCTATATCTATTTATTGTTGCAGAAATGATTAGAATGCATTCCCTTTTATATCCTTTGTAGAATCATCAAAAAAATCTAATGCAATTTGAATATCTCTTTCCCAAACTCTCCATTCATGATTACCAGGTCCAAGAGTCCATTCTACTTCTAATCCTATTTCTTTTAGAAATGATTGAAATGGTTTAATTTCATCTTTGAAAATGACATCATCAGTTCCACAAGCAAATAAGAATTTTGGTAATTGTTTCAAATCAGATTCTTTTAATTTTCTTTTGAGATTGTAATAAGAATTCAAATATGCATCTACAGATCCCATATTATGCATGCAATTGTATAATCTCTGCTTAGAATGCATAACATCCTCACTAGAAATGACTTCATCTAATGATTTGTTATAAAGTTCTTGTAGGTTTTGTTTATCTTTTTCCATATCAGAAGGCAAATATGAAAGCACCGCTACTTTAGAAAAAAGATAAGGATACTTTAAAGCTAAATGTAATGTTCCTTTTCCACCCATGGATAATCCCGCAATGAAATTATCTTCTCTTTTATTAGAACAAGGTAGCCAATTATAAACAAGTGGCATTAATTCTTCAGTGATATATTTTTCGGCATCAAGTCCTAAAGTAAATGTAGGCCAATTTTCATAGTCTGCATTACCAATTCCTGGCATAACAACTACAAGATTTCTTTCACATGCATATGTTTCTATATTACTTTTTCTAATCCAATCAGAATATCCACCAAATGTACCATGTAAAAGCCATAATACTTTATACTTTTCATTATTCTCATAAAAATTTTTACAAGAAACATCTCTTGGTTTATCAGGAAGAATGATATTTACATTTTGGTTACTTCCCATGTATTCAGATTCAAAATCCAATGTTAATAAAGCCATATTAGTTCTCCATTACTTTATCTATTAATCTACAAGCAATACGAACACAGTCTTCACATTCGCATAAAACAGTTCCTGTTTCAATTCCCTTAATATCTCTACAACGAATTGCGCCAACCTGTTCTTCAAATTGTTTTAATAAATTTCTTATTTTAGGATATGTTTTTGCTTTAGAATCAGGATGTTCTAAATTACCAGAAGAAGAAAGTACTGATTGAATCATCGCCGCAGCATTTAAAGCACCACAATTTCCTAACGTACAACCTAATCCAGAACCGAAACATTCACTTAAAACAAACAATTGTTTTTCATCCATATTTAATTCTTGTGCATATGCACATAAAACCGCTTGTGCACAATTAAACCCTTTATTTCTTTTCTCTACAGCTATCTCTTCATGTTTCATAATTCACCTTAAAAAAAAGCTGTCTACTGACAGCTCTAATTAACCTCTTGTAAAGAAGCTTGGGATGATGTTATCGTCATCATCACTATTGCTTTCTCCACCGAATGAAATATCATCGTCATCACTAGAAGCAACTACACCACTTACTGGAGTAGTATTTACAACTGGACTCTTTTCTGATGCTGGACCATCAGATGGAATTGTTTCAGGTTTTGGTAAATCAAATCCTGTAGCAATTACAGAAACAATACAAGCATCACCAATCTTATCATTGATAGCAACACCAAAGATAATGTCAATATCATTACCAGCTGCATCTCTAATATATTCAACTGCCTCACTTGCATCATATGCTGACATTGTAGCACCACCAGTTACGTTGATGATAGCACTCTTAGCACCCTTAATTTGTGCTTCAAGTAATGGAGATTGAATAGCTCTTTCAGCAGCTTCAGCAGCCTTATTATCACCTTCAGCCATACCAATTCCAAATAATGCAGAACCTTGGCCTTCCATAACAGACTTGATATCAGCAAAATCTAAGTTGATCATTGCTGGTACTGCAATCAAATCAGTAATTGTTTGTACACCTTGACGTAAGATGTTGTCTGCTTCCTTGAATGCATCTTCAAATGGAATATGACCAATAACTTCAAGAACTTTGTTGTTAGATATAATAATTAAAGAATCTACATATTCTTTTAATTGTTCTAAACCTTGTTCAGCTTGAACCATTCTCTTCTTACCTTCAAAAGAGAAAGGCTTTGTAACAATACCAACTGTTAAGCAACCTAATTCTTTAGCAACTTTTGCGAACATTGGAGCAGCACCTGTACCAGTTCCACCGCCCATACCAGCTGTGATGAAAACCATGTCAGCGCCTTCAATTGCCTTACGAATATCATCTTCAGATTCAACTGCAGACTTACGACCATTATCTGGGTTACCACCTGCACCTAATCCTTCTTTTCCTAATTGAATCTTGTTGGCTACTGGAGATACATCCAAAGCTTGAAGATCTGTATTAGCCACATAAAATTCAACACCTTGTACGCCATCAGAAACCATTCTATTGACTGCGTTACTACCTGCACCACCAATTCCAAATACTTTTATCTTTGCTATTTGATTGTATTCTAAATCTGCCATCTTTTTTCTCCCTTACTTCTTATCCTCAAAGAATAAGCCCTTTAATTTACTTGTTAAAGTATCTTCTTTTGTATCAGTTTCCGTCTTTTTTTCACGATAACTTACGGACTTTTTAAATGCATCCATATCTAAACTATCATCAATATAACCTGATATAGGTAGTTTATCTTGATATGCATAGAATAATCCAAGTGTAGCTGTTAAGCCAGCATTTCTACCGCCTAAAGTATCTGGAATATAACATTTTACATTACATCCTAACTTCTTAGAAACAAGCTCAGAAAGGCCTTCTGTTTCGCCACCTTCGCCTGTAATAATAACAGTTGTTTGTCCAGCTTGCAAGATGCCCTTGCAAGATTCATAAATCGTATTAACCCAAATTGAAACATTTTCTTTAACAGAATCTATAAACTCTTTTTCTGTAATTGTCTTTGTTTCACCATCTTGGCTCCAAATATGAACTGGATTAGATGTATATGAATTTCGATTAAAACAAACACTATATTTCATCAGCTCAACCGCATCATTTGTTTTGATACCATATTGATCAACACAATGAGAAACCATATTACCAAGTCCCGCAGGAACGATTGCTGCTGTCGCAAGTTTCCCCTTTGTAAAAAGAGCTAATACTGTAGATTCTCTTTCTAATTTTAATACAATCACTTGTTTTTCAACAGCTTGTTCAAATAATGCTGCTTCTTTTCCGATCGCGTAAACATCTGGAAAAATATCTAAAACTTGTAATCCTGCTTTTTCTACAAAACCAACTAAATCATAAGAGAGTTTACGATCTGCACATAACAAGTCAACCGCAATCGTTAGTTGTGTACATTTCTCTCCTAATGGAATTCGACGTGTGGCAATTCCATTTACAATATATTTAACTGGAACTGTTTGTATCAAAGCGTATTCTTTTCCAATGTTCACACTTTCCGCCTTATGAATTGCTTTTCTAACATCTTGAATCGTTACAACACCATCAATGCCAGAAATATCAACTGTTGACTTTAAAGAATATTTTTTCAACCCATAAGAAGGAATTGCTAGAATAACTTTTTTAATTTCAGCTCCAATTGTACGTTTTGTACTGCTTGCTGCTTTTCTCAAAGCATTTGCAATTTCATCCCCATTAATAACTTCATTATAAGTTAGTCCATAACAAGGGATTCTTTCTACTTTTATAATATTGAAGCGTGTATTGAAAAACTCTCCAACAACTAGGCGAACCTCATGGTCTGCTACTTCTACGCTTGCAAAAATTTGTTTATCGCTCATGAAGAACTCCTTTCATACATAAACACACAAAAAATTGTAACATAATTTGTGATTTAAAAATAGGTAAAACATCAAGATATTTTCAAAATATCTTATTGCAAAAATACTTAAAGCGTGTTATTCTACTTGAGCAATTGTGAACGAAGGAGGGTATGTATGTCAAGAGTTTGTGCCGTTTCCGGTAAAAAAGCATTAAGTGGTAATAATCGTTCCCATTCATTACGTGCTACAAGACGTAAATGGAATGTGAATTTACAAAAAGTACACATGATTGTCGATGGTAAGCCACAGACAGTTAAAATTTCTGCTCGTGCACTTAAGACACTCAAGTCCAAGTCCGCTAAAGCAGTAAATGCTTAAAGAATAAAAAGAGATTCCTAACGGAATCTTTTTTTATTCTTTGTCTTTTGTTTGTAATACAAGAAGAATACCATCTTCTACTAATAAAGTTGCTTCTTCTTTTAAAATGGAATTAGATAACGTAAATATTGTGTTTTGATCCATTTCATAATAATCTAAAGGATATTCAAATCCTTTTAAAGTAATCTTTGCCTTTGAATCTGTAAAGAAAGAAATATAAGGATAATCCTCCTTTTTTATTTGATAGATACCTTTTTTTAATGCATAGACTTTGTTATAAGTATCATATAAAGTCAAACAATTTGGATATAGATACGCAAGTCTAATATTGTAGTAAGAATGATCCATTCTACCTCCAAATGCACCATACATTGCGATTTCATCATACCCTTTTTTTAGTGCATATCTTAATGCAGCTTCTGAATCAGAATCATTTTTAATTGGATTCAAACAAATCATATCTTCACTATAAAATTCAATCTGTTCCAAATCTTTTTTCTCTACAGAATCAAAATCACCAATCGATGCAATCATATGTATATTTTGTTTACTTAAAGTTAAGGCACCCTTATCTGCGCCAATATAATCGCAATCCATTATTGGAACTTGTTCAGCTAACTTTAATACAATATTTACTCGCATAAAGATTGCACAGCTTTCTGAATATCATTTTTAAATACATAACTTCCAGCAACCAATACATCTACTCCAGCTTCCACACATAATTTGGCAGTATCCGCATTGATACCACCATCGACTTCAACCAATACTTGATTGGATTGTTTTGAAATCAATTGTTTTACTTCTCTGATTTTTTCTGGAGCGTTTTCTCTGAATTTTTGACCACCAAAACCTGGTTCCACTGACATGATTAGCACTAGATCCACATATGAAATATAAGGTTCTAACACTTTGACAGGTGTATCTGGTTTTATAGAAATACCTACTTTTACATTTCTATCATGAATCTTATGAATCAAAGGTAATATTTCATCTTCTTGTAAAGCTTCATAATGAAATGTAATTAATTGTGCTCCGGCATCCATAAATACATCTGCGTAATAAACAGGATCATTTACCATTAAATGTACATCTTTAAATAATGGAGAAATCTTACAAAATGCTTTTAAAATATCTGGTCCAAATGAAAGATTTGGAACAAAATTACCATCCATTACATCATAATGCATCCATTGTGCTCCACTATGATTTAATTCTTCAATTTGTTGTTTTGTATCACAATAATTAAGTGATAATACACTAGGCGCAATAATCATTAATATTTCTCCCTTCTATCATGAATCATTTGTAATACTTGCAAATAATTCTTGTATCTTTCTTTTGCGATATGTCCTTCTTCTACTGCTTGTTTGATTGAACAATCTGGTTCATTTTCATGAATACAATCATTGAATCTACAATTTCCTAAATATGGCTTAAAATCTGGAACAAAGTTACCCAATTCATCTGCATCGATATGAGAAAAATCCAAGGACGAAAAACCAGGCGTATCCGCAACCAATCCTCCTGCAACTTCATGCAACTCATTGTGTCGTGTTGTATGTTTTCCTCTACCAAGTGCTTTGGATATTTCTTGTGTTGCTAAATGGAATGTAGGATCTAGTTGATTTAATAAAGTACTTTTTCCTGCACCTGATTGTCCTGTTAAAACAGAAATCTTATCTTTTAAACAAGCTTCTATTTGTGGATTAAGATTTCCTTTTGCGGTACGAATCACTTTCATTTCACCTGCTTCATATTCTTGGATTCGTTTTTCACATTCTTCATCAATTCCATAATCACACTTCGTAATTATAAGGATTGGAGTAATTCCACTTGCTTGAATCAACATGGATAAACGATCAATCAAAGCAGTAGAAAAATCAGGATCTTTTACAGACATCACAATGAGCACTTGATCTACATTAGCAACCGCAGGTCGAATCATAGAATTCTTTCTTGGTAATATTTTTTCAATCGTATAAATACCATCTGCTTCTTTGCATTCTACGATATCCCCTGTTACTGGTGTGACTTGTTTTCGAATCTTTCCTGTTAATATTCCATTCAAAATATTTTTATTTTCATCCATCAAAGTATAATCTTTAGAAACGATCTTAATAATTCTTGCTTGCATATCAATAATAATACAGTGTAATAAAATTACTTTCTTTCTGTGTATAAGAAGTTCCTGAAGCAGGATCTGAAGAAATTACAACACCTGCTGTTAAACTATCTAATTCTTCTTGACTCATTTGTGTTGTATCACGATTACTTGTTCTAACTATTGCGCCCATACTTTCTAGTTCTTTTTGTGCACTTTGAACATCCATTCCTATGATATCTTCAGGAATTGTGATCGTAGGATATGTTGCATAAACAAGTGTAATCTCATTTGGTTTATCTGGATTAAATAAAGTACCAGATTCTAATTTTTCCTGACGAATGATTGTTCCTCCATCTTGTAAAGAATCTTCTGAAACAACATTCACATTCATATTTGGATATTTTTCACTGATTTCTTTTTTTACTTCCGCAATGTTTCTTCCAACATAATTTTCACATGTTACTCCAACACCGCTAGAAGCTGTCACTTTAATTGCAGTTCCACTTTCTACTTCTGTTCCACTTTCTGGATCCGTAGAAATGATTGTCCCTTCATCCATACCATCCGTTAATTCATATGTGATATTAGCTTCATCTAAAGATAAATCATTCTTTTTAAGCTCTTTCTTAGCTTCATCCAAACTAATCCCCGTAATATCAGGTACTGTCGTTTTATGTGGTAAGAAATTAAATAACAATGCCGCCAAAATTCCAACAACAACTACAGCAGAGAATATTCCAATCACAAGTTTTGTTTTTTTCTTGTTCTTTTTATGTTCTTCTTTTGTATATGCATCTGTTTTATGATGTGAAGTACGTTGTGAAATTGGTTGGGCATGTTCTACTTTTGTTTCTTTTTTTTGTTTTGAAAGATTTTCTTGAAGAACAAGTTTTCTTTCATTCAAACGTTCTGCTCTTAAACATGTGGAAACATCTTGGAACATTTCTTTGGTTGAGCGATAACGATTATTTGGATCTTTCGCAGTTGCACGAGTAATAATATTGGCCACACTTTGTGGAACAGAAGCGTTCATAACTCGCACATCAGGCATTGGCTCTCGCATATGCTTTAAAGCAATCTGAACTGCTTGATCTGCTTTGAATGGTACATCACCTGCTAGCATTTCATATAAGACAATGCCTAGAGCGTAGATATCAGATTGAGGTGAAGCTGGTTCACCCTTGGCAAGTTCAGGAGCAAGATAATGCACAGAACCCATGACATTATTTGCTTGTGTCAGTTGCATGCTACCTTTGGCTGTTGCGATACCAAAATCCAATATCTTAACAGATCCATCTGCTTTCACAATGACATTTTGTGGTTTGATATCTCTATGGATGATACCTCTTACATGCGCCTCACTCACTGCACTACAGAGTTGTTTCATAATATCAACTGCTTCTTCATTCACAAGTGGTCCTCTAGAACGAATCACTTGTTTCAATGTTTTACCAGAAACATATTCCATAACAATATAATGATGTCCTTTATAATCACCAACATCATATATTTCTACAATATTTGGATGAGCCAATGCAGCTGCAGCTTGCGCTTCTCTTTCAAAACGCAAAATACTGATTGTATCCGTTGATAAATCTGCTCTTAAAATTTTAATTGCGACTTGACGATTCAAAATTGTATCTACTGCTAAAAATACATCAGCCATTCCACCTTGGCCAATATGAGATACAACTTCATAGCGATCTGCGATTACATTCTTACGATTTCCGGTCATGCTCGTTCACCATCCGTCTCAATCAATATCACTGTGATATTATCAAAGCCACCTTCATCTAATGCACACTTCATTAATTTTCTTGCACGTAAAGAAGGATCTAAATACTTATCTAAAATAACAGATCGAATCTTATCTTCTTCTACATATCCATGTAATCCATCTGAGCATAATAATAATCCATTCATACTTTCTGTATGCAGATCAATATCCGCTCTTACACTTTCCCAAACACCTAAAGCATTTGTTAGTACATTTTTCTTTGGATATGTTTTTGCTTGTTCTGGTGTTAATTCACCATGCATCAACATATCATTGACTAAAGAATGATCTGTTGTTAGTTGTCTAAAGCTTCCATTATCAAACCAACCATACGCTCTAGAATCACCAATATTTACAATCAATACACCAAATGAAGTAAACATTGCACCACAAAACGTAGTACCCATACCTTTTAAATTTTCATGTGCTTGACCATATTCAAATATTTGTAAATTACATGCGTTAATTGCAGAAGTAATCCATTTTCTCGCATCCGTTTCATTTGTAAACTTTTCAGTCTCTGAAAAGACTTTCGAGAAGAACCGAACTGTCATTCTTGATGCAATATCACCGCCAAAGTTTCCTCCAATACCATCCGCAACAATCGCAAAAATGTCATTCGACTGATTTGTCGCAATGACATAAGAATCCTGATTGTTCTTTCTAACAAGACCTTTATCTGTTATTCCGTAATATTTCATGAAGATTGCTTGGTCCTTTCATGTTTTGCACGTAATTGTCCACATGCCGCATCAATATCGTCTCCATGTTTTTGACGTAGCGTTGCTTTGACACCATGTTTCATCAATACATCATAGAAATGTAATGCTTTCTTATCGTTTACACCAATATATCCATTTTCATCAACCTGATTATAAGGAATCAAATTAATATATGCATTCATTCCTCTCACTAGATTCGCTAAAGTAATCGCCATTTCATCTGTATCATTTACATCATGTAATAAAATATATTCAAAAGTTAATCTACGATGATT